>JASFLN010000364.1:0-3006 GCA_050118075.1 Anaerolineales bacterium | reverse complement strand
GCAGCCATCTTGCTTCATGCAGGACACCCCTTCAGGATCACTTATTGTCGAGTCGATCAATTGCCGGCTTGCCCCCTATCATTTTGACTCAATTCACTTAGGTCTAATCGTTTGCTTGGAACTCGGCGATACACTCAATTTCTACCCTGGCTCCCAGAGGGTTCTGACGCACAGCGACGGTCGTTCGTGCGGGTTTATGACCATTGAATATGCGTTCGTAGGTTGCGTTCATTCCCGGAAAATCATCCATGGATTGCAGGAACACGGAAGTTTTGACGACGTCCTTCAAGCTCAAACCAGCTTGCCGCAATACAGAAGAAAGGTTATCCAAAGCTTGCTCGGTTTGTTCTTCAATGCCCTCTCCTACCAGCTGCATGGTTTGCGGATCCAATGGCGTTTGGCCAGAGCAGAAGAGCAGGTTGCCGGTTCTTATGGCCTGACTATAAGGACCGATCGCGGCAGGCGCCGCTTCACTGTGATAAATTTGCATCATTGTTCCTTTCACTTTGTATATCTTAGCTGTCTTGAAGTGGAAGATAAATTACGCAAATATAAGATTTGCATTTTACTTCGGCCAAGACACGATAAGCTGGCGATATTCATGTCTATGCGAAACTTTTTGCACGCTGCCTTCGGCCACGCCCTGATTAGATAGTTGCTTGATGGTGTGAACCAAACCTCCACTCAACCAGAAATAGAATTCCACTCAGGATGATTGGGTAGGTCAAAATCAGGTGTGCTGGAAGACTTAGGGGTAATCCAAATAAGAGAAATGAAAACAAACTCAGCAGCAGAAAGAGTGCCCCCCCAATCCCAGGTCGGCGCCACGCGATCGTTAATGCGATCGCAAGTGCGATCTGGGGTAGCAAATGAATCAGCAAGGCCATGAGCGTGCGAAGGAAGCTCTCTCCTTCGCCGAATACGTCCAGAGCGAAAATACTCGTGAATAAAATAACCACAATGGATATCACCCTCGGGGCCCAATAGGCTAACCTTTTCCAATTCATGTCTCCTGCGCTCCCTCCACCCCTTTCTAGAGTAGAACACCATCCTTTGGATCAACTACATGCTTATTCGGCTGAGTGCATCCAAACAGGTGAACGCTATCCTATGTTTCATTTGGCTCATTTTGCTGGACTATCCCTTGAACAACTACCCTGGTTTCAATGCAATAACGACGAGTTCACCAGGATAAATTGCGCCGTATGGTCTGCGATTGAAATCGCAGTAGATCGCTTCCATCTCGAAACCGCAGCGTGCCAGCAGATGTTCAAGTTCGAAGCGGAACAAATGGCGCATCTTAAACGCGTGAACCAGACGCTCCTCTTCGCCATCGGTGTGAATGACCGTATAAATCAATTCCACAGAAGATATTTGATCGATATGATCTCGTTCGACAATGCGATGCGTGCGTATCACCCTTCGGCCATCTTGAAGTCTGAACTCTGGCTCTTCACCGAACTCTTCCCCGATGTTGTTAGCTGTCAGCGCGTGCAGCGAAGGGTTGAAAACATCCATGATCAGATGTCCGCCGGGCAGCAGAAGAGCAAACGCATTCTTAATAGTTTGGATCTGAGCCTCAACGCTCAGGAGGTGTTGAAAGGCTCGGAATGGACTTATGATCAACCTAAAGCGCATCCCGGGATCCACAACGCGCATATCTTCCTGGATGAGTTGAACGTTCGCTTGGATCTCCTCTGGTTCGCCTTCCAGCCTGCGTCGACACATGTCGAGCATATGCGCAGATAGATCAACCCCCGTGATTTGGACTCCAGAACGAGCAATTGGGATTAACACTCTGCCGGTTCCACAACCGAGTTCAAGTACTGGACCACCATGACGCTTGGCTTCCTCAGCATAAAACTTGATATCGGTTCGGTCACGGTACGGGATAATATGATCATAGAATTCGGCCACAAATTTATGATCGGAATAACTGAAATCCAATGCTTGATCCCCTGAAGGCTCAAGGCTCATCAGCCTATCCTTTCGGCAGAAGCAGGTAGACACCTAACGCAGTAACCACGATACCCGCGACCCGTTGGAATGTAACAGGTATGGTATCTACACCACCGATCCCCACACTATCGATCAAAAATGAAAACGCTAACTGCCCGAGGATGATCGTCGCCAGACCAGCAGCAATCCCTGCACGCTGAAGGGAAAACGATATCCCGATGATGATGAATATCCCGATTGCCCCCGATAAAGTGAGCACTGCGATGATCATTCCTGGAACATTCCAGGTTCGGGTTCCATCACGGAGCAATAGGAAGAGAATGAGCATGCCAGCGACAACTCCGCCGAGAAAATTGGAAAGCAACCCTGTACGGACCTCTCCAATAATCCCCCCCATCCGACTGCTTATCGTCGCTTGCGTTCCAATCGCCAGACCTGTCATCAAGGCGACCAACGCGCCAGCTATGATGGATGTCTTCATTGATCACTCCCGCTTAAAACAATTCTTGTTCGATCCCTACTTCAGTCCAAATCTAACTCTATCTGCTCTAGAAGATCAATAGAGATTTACCTGGGTTTCGTGGGATCAAGCCTTAGCTGCCCCCAAATTTCCGAGGGATAAGGAATGGGGTCTGCTCTTTATAGCTTCGATAGGCTTGACCGAAACGAGCCTCTAACTCACGCTCTTCAACCCTTTTGATATAGGTAAGAAGCAGACTGCTGAGAACAATAACGATTGCCGCTGCACCCGGCGAGACAATCAGGATGCTCAAACCAAGGTAGAGCAGGATCGTTCCGAATGACATCGGATTTCGACATAGTTTGAACGGCCCACTGATCAGGAGTTCTTGAGTCGGCATGATTGGAAGTGGAGTGCCCCTGGCCTTGAAGAGCTGGTCAACAATGGACCAAAGTGCGAAAAATCCCCCAACCAGCATGAAGAATATGCCGATCACGAGTACCCACGGATCCACCAATGAAAGCGAGATAGAGAGAAACCGATCGAGCGCAGGTCCCGCCACAGTGATGAAAAGTGGAATCAGGATG
>JASFLN010000363.1:0-3017 GCA_050118075.1 Anaerolineales bacterium | reverse complement strand
CGGACCCCATTCAAATCGTCCTTGGTACAGGCCAACAACTTTACCTGCCAGCAAATCATCGACGATCAGCATGGCGCGTTGGTCAAGATCCTCACAGGTCGAAAAACGATAACCACTGTCGTCAATCGCGTTCTTCAATTCCGCGCGACGATAACCTTTGCCGTAATAGGCGTGCTCGAGAACGAAACTGCGCGGGTTAGCGAGCATGACATGATAAGCGTAGAGCGCCGCGCCGAGCGCGCCGCCGGAGTCGCCGGCAGCTGGCTGAATGAAAATTCCCTCGAAAGGGGTCTCACGGGCAATACGCCCATTGGCAACCGAGTTTAGTGCAACCCCGCCTGCCATACACAGATTCTTTGATCCTGTGCGTTGATGAGCGTAATTGGCCATCTTGAGCAGCGTCTCTTCCGTCACACGCTGAATACTTGCAGCGATGTCTGCATAGCGTTGATTCACACGCGCCGTGGCTTCGTCCCAATGGGGCTTATCCACATTGGGCAGCATACGCGGGACGAAGAAATCCGCATCGTGCACGCGCGGTTCGCCAAATAGATCCACAAACTTCTGGCTAAAGGAAGATGTCGTCGAGTGATGGAATGAGAAATAGGACATATCCAGCCGGAAGCTACCGTCTTCGCCAATATCGATCAGCTTATAAACATCATCTACCCGGTTTGGATCACCATAGGGAGCCATGCCCATGACCTTATACTCGCCGTTATTCACACGGAAGCCAAGGAATGCGGTGAATGCTGAATACAAGAGACCCAGGGAGTGGGGAAAGCGTGTCTCTCCGAAGAGGTCGATGGCATTTGGGTGCGGGTGCTCATTTCCGGGCCAATCCGCTGTGCCGTAACCGATTGTGGCTGTCGTCCATTCTCCCACACCATCGATGGTCAATATCGCCGCCTCGTCGAAGGGTGAGCAGAAAAGTGCGCTTGCGGCGTGGCTGAGATGGTGCTCCACAAAGAGCAGTTTGTTTTCCGGCAGGTCGAGTTTGGTGAGGATCTGGCTCTTGATCCACAGCTTTTCGTTGAACCAGGTGATCATCGATTCGCGGAAGACAGCATAGGACTGTGGAAAAGTCTGCAGCGTACTTTGTAAGATGCGCTCAAATTTCAAGAGTGGTTTTTCGTAAAAAACGACGTAATCGAGGTCCTCAGGTCGGATACGGCCTTGCTCGAGGCAGAAATCAATGGCGTGATGCGGGAAGCCGAAATCATGCTTGTGACGGGAGAAACGCTCTTCTTCTGCGGCGGCAATTAATTCGCCATCATGAAGCAGCACGGCAGCCGAGTCGTGATAGTAACAGGAGATTCCCAAAATATGCATCAGGAGAGCCTCCGACCGTCCTCGAGCGTGTGATCGCGCGTACTGCGCTTGTGCCATTGGACTGAACCCTCAAGGTTCACACCGAGCGGGTCACGACCCAAGCGTGTGATCAAACCAAATGGGAGCACAACCGTGAAGTAAAGGATCGAGAGCACAAGGCGAGCGATGAAATCGCCGATGGCGGCTCCGACCTTCTTCCATGTATTCCAAATTCGTTTCAGAATCGTCATTTCATCCATATTATGATCTATAGCCACTGAATATCGCCTGGGTATCGTCAAAGCGGTAAATCACCGCTGGCTGATTTGTCTATAGGCACATAGTGCGATATCTACTGCAGTATCTTAGTTACAAGATCTACGCCAGATCGAGGGCCGTCTATGGTTGCAAGGATGCGAGTTCGGAAGCAATCCACTCGCCGATTTTCTGGTTAACGAAATCATTGTAGTGCGTCTCCAGTGGATCGTGGAGTGTAAGGCCTTGCGCAGCAAGTTCACGCAGTGGTTCGGTTAAATCGAGCAGGTGGATGTCGGCGGAGCGAGCAAATTCAGTGATAAGCTCACGCTGGTCATTGATTGTTTCGTCCATTGCCTGTCGGAAGACATCCAGTTCGGTTGGTTGGCGACCCGGTACAAGCACCAGGCATCCGAAGCTCTGCTGCCATTCGTATATCATGTCTCTATTGATTGTTTGCACGATTGAATCGTCCGAGCGTATGAGCGGCCAATAGACATGCGTGCGCTCGGGGATAAAAACCAGCACAAAAGTTTCACCGCTGCGTTCGGTAAGCTCCTGCATGCGAAGCAGGCTACCTGTAGCAATGCGCCAGTTTTCCGAGTTAATAAGGGTCTCTTTATCCATGGTGAGCGTTGCGGAATAGGCAGGTGAGAAAGTAAGCAGCACCGTCTGATCATTAATGGTTGCTTCAAGCGGTGTGACCTCGTTATAGGTCAGCGCGGAGGTGATCGTCTGCCTGCCCAACCCGGTGCGAAGCGATTCAATCAGGCTCCCAACGACATCCGGGGAGATCAATCGGTCACCCCACCTTGGGCCAGATGGTTGGGCTGGTTGGTAGCAGGGGAAGAAGTCGTTGCCTTCAAAATAGGCTTCAATCACAAACGAGGGTTCCCTGGATAAACCAAATTCGACTAATGGATAAATATGTTTAGGGGGAGCGGTACCGCCCATCCCCAGATTCAGGGTTTGCAAATTGTAGTCTGCGGCCATTTCTTCTGGCCAGGGTGTCTCAGCACCAACCCCAAATGTAAAACTGTCACCTAATGCAACGATGTCGACCTTTCCAGGGACAGGATTGGATCCCCTGAAGCCGATCGAGTTTGTTCGGTAGACAACCCCATCTTGCTCATAGGCAATATTTGGGATGTCAGCGTGGAGCCTCCGCCAATTGCTTCCAATCATCTGTGCATAACGTGGCCAGATGTGCGGGAAGGGCTTCAGGAAGAGTTCAAGCAGTATGAGTGTCGCAATCAGGGAGACGAGCGAGATGAGTGCGTTTTGACCCAGCAGGCGCACATTAGCGGCGTATAGTAAGGGAAAGGTCAGCCAGACACCGAAAAGCAGCAGCCAATTTGGGCGCAGGGGCGCAGTTGCTGCCCAATAGGTGAGCACAAGTGTGAGCGCAAGAAAGAAGACCTGCAGGATTAACCGTGGAGCCTGCGGGTAGC
>JASFLN010000362.1:0-3023 GCA_050118075.1 Anaerolineales bacterium | reverse complement strand
TGCTAGTGTATCCGCCGGCTCGCCACCTTTGCTATACTTCAATCAGGATTATCATAGAATTAGCACGTGAATGTTGCGGACATGCAAGCCAAACTATCCGCCAAGGATCAAGCGACTTTACTTTCGCTGGCGTACGATGCCATCGCCTCTGCAATCCGTGATATCCCTTTGCCACCTATCGATCTTGATTCATTATCCCCTGCTCTATGTGAACAACGGGCCTCGTTCGTAACTTTAACCCTGGGCGGTAATTTGCGCGGCTGTATAGGCACAGTTGAAAAATGCTGCCCCCTCGCTCAAGACGTCATGCTGCGTGCAGCGGCGGCTGCGACCCGCGACCCCCGTTTCCCCCCGCTCCGGATCGATGAATTAGATCAAACCAACATCGAGGTTTCGATCTTGTCCGACCCCTCGCCGGTTCATTACAAAGATCCCCAAGACTTGCCTCACATCCTCGAGGATACACATCCCGGTGTAATACTCCATCACGGGGTGAGCAGGGCCACATTCCTTCCACAGGTATGGGAGCGCGTATCCGATGGAGAAGAATTCTTGAGCCTGCTCTGCCGCAAGGCTCAGCTTCCGGTTGACTTCTGGAAAAGCGGTCAACTCCAATTTGAGACCTACACGGTCGAATCCTTCCAGCGCTGACCCTCTGCACTCGGCTTTATATAAACTCAATAATTACAGGACAGTGTACTCATGAGCAAAATGATTTCAATCCATCATTATCACTTGAAATCAAGCGTCACTAACCAGACATTTCTAGATACGATCAAGCTTGCCAAGGATTTCGGCTTTTTTGACCTGCCCGGACTGGAACACTTTCGTTTTCTGCGCGGCATCAAGGGGGAGCACAGTGGGGAATGGAGCGCAATTTGGATCTATACTTCCCGAGAATCCTGGGAGGAACTATGGGGACCACCGAGCAACCCAAAACCTAGACAAGAGTATCCAGACCAATGGATACAATGGGAAGACGAATTGCTTGCGCCGTTGCTAGCGGAGGATCCTGACTCAATCACTTTTACCTCTTATGAGGAAATGTTCTCTTCATTACCCTTGATGGAGAGTTGATGATGGGCATCATTCCATTGTTATCCACCAAGCGCTTAACCCTCCGCCCTTTTCAGGAAACCGACGCTGAAGACGTCGCTCGCTATGTAAGCGAACGCGTGATCGCCGCAAATACCCTTTCGATCCCTCACCCCTATACAACTCAGATGGCGGTGGAGTGGATTGAAACCCATTCGGAACTGTTTTCAGAAAAAGAAGGTGTTAATTTCGCAATAACCGATAGGAAAACCGGTGACCTACTCGGCGCCATTGGACTGGTCATCCAGCTTGAGCATGATCGCGCCGAACTTGGCTATTGGGTCGGCAAACCGCATTGGAACCAGGGTTACGCAACGGAAGCCGCGAGGCAAGTCATCGATTTTGGCTTTATGACCTTGAATTTGGAGCGAATTTACGCCCAGCACTTTACACGCAACCCGGCCTCAGGAAGGGTTATGCTGAAAAACGGCATGCAGTATGAAGGCTGCCTCAGGCATCATATTAAGAAGTGGGAAAAGTACCAGGATATTAAGATCTACAGTATCCTGCGAAGCGAATGGCAACCTCTACGAAACCAGGAAAAATGAGGCCGCTCACTCTAATTGCTCGAACGATTCCAGATTAAGCACGAACACAGTTGCACGTCGCTGATTGTCCTCGCCAATTGTTGTCGCCGCACGAATAACTTCCATCGCCCGATCGACCCTCTCTTCCTCGGTCGCTATCAGTAGGGTCGCATTCCCCCTCCGTAAAAACCCACCGGTGGAAGCGATGTGCGTTACACCGAACTCAGCCTCGATCAATTGATCGAGAACGCGTTCACTATCCTCGCTACGGATAATCACAATAAGTAATTTCATCGCAAGACCTCACATCGCTCGACGTCGAAGACTAAAGTCGTTGCCCCTTTGATCCGAATCGGGATTGGTTCACCTTCTCCCTCTCCGAGTTCCAGGGGCGATATGTACTCTACGCGCTCATTACAAACCCTCTCCAATGTGTCCATGGCATCATCAAGCCGGCCTTTGGCTATGCCCAACATAAGCACATGATTTCTCTTCCTCAAATAGCCCCCCATCGATTGAATGCGCGTGACCTGTATGCCTCGGATGGCGAGTGCGTTTGAAGCCGACTCTAAATCCCTGGACTGTACAACCGCCAGGATCAACTGACAGATATCCTCTTCTTCGACCGCCCGGAACCTGTACTGTCCCCAAGCTTCACGGTCAGCCGTTAACGCCTGATCAATCTCTGTCACCAGTTCGTCAAAGGTTTCCTCCGAGATCGTTCCGCTAGATCGCAGATTCCCGAGCATACTTCGTTGAGCACGCAGCATTTCACGCCGGGATGTTTCCATCTCTTCAGCTTCCAACTCCGGTGACTCACTGATCACTTCCTGGACCGAACCAACCAGTGCGTCCATTCGCTGCTGGAGCATAGGCTCTATTGTCCGCCAGGTATGAGCCGAGATCAACCCATCTTCACTCAAAGACTCTAGATGTCGAAAGCCTGCACGTGCTGCCATGGCACGGGCATGTCTTCTTTCGTATTCCAATTCCTCTTCTGATTGGATCGTGATGCCCAATCTTTTCAAGACTGTGTTCATACTCATACCTTGAACAACCAGGCTGAATAGAACGACACCATAAGTCATCTCAATTAACGTTCGCCGTTCAGGGCCAAAATCGCCCGGGATGCTCAAGGCAAGCGCCAACGCTATAGCACCACGCAAACCACCCCAGAAGAGCACATGCCGCCAGCGTGCAGGGATCCCCCGCTCGACCTGAGTCAAACTGTAAATTGTGATCGCACGGCTCACAAGCACTGCCACAATTGCCCATAGGATCAGCGACCAATTCGCCAGCATGGATCCAATCTCGATATCGACACCGATGAGCAAGAAGACCGCCGAGTTGGCTAAAAATGCGAGGTATTCCCAGAAATTAACCAACACGATGCGAGTCGTG
>JASFLN010000361.1:0-3023 GCA_050118075.1 Anaerolineales bacterium | reverse complement strand
TGACCCGGTGACCATCGCGGGTTTGAAGCCGGGTGAACGTGTATTGGATCTGGGCAGCGGAGGTGGCATTGATTGCTTCCTGGCCGCTCACCGCGTTAGCCCCACAAACCGAGATACCACCCCGCGTACCCCCTTCGGGGTATGACACTCATCCCCTCGCCAATGTAACCTGGATGCAGATGAGCAACGGAACGCACAACAGAAACGCCGAAAGGGACAAACCTTTTTTCAGGAAATCCAGCTTTGAATTCCTAGAAGGCCAGGGACTTTACCAGCCATCAGGCCAGGCACCGTTCCATACGACTGCCAGTCGCCAATTGCTCCCCCACCTGTCAGGCTAGTAGTAACCAACCCGCACCTTATCAAGAACGAGTTTCAAAACCAGAACAATTGGCCCCGGTGCCCCCGATCTACCGGTAGGTATTGGGATCACCCCGAATAAAAATGCAAGGTGGCTGGTTGCAATTCGAGGCAAGCGGTAGCAAAGGACGAATCTGATGAATACGACGAATGCAAATGCAGTCAAGCAGAACCGGATCCTCTGGATGGACAACCTGCGCACAGTCATCATCGCGCTGGTTGTTCTCTACCACGTCGGCGGCGTGTATGAAGCAGCCGGTTTGTGGGGTTGGTTCTGGATCGTCGATGACCCCACCACGATCACATGGGTGGGCATCGTGGGGATCGTTTTCGACATCTTCATGATGGCGACGCTCTTCTTCCTCTCCGGCTACCTCGCCCAGGCTTCCTTGAAGAACAAGTCCGCCTGGGAGTTCGTCAAGGGCAAGTTCAAGCGCCTGATGATCCCCTGGGCGCTCGCGGTCTTCACGTTGATCCCACTTTACAAGGCGATATTCCTATACTCGCGCGGCCTGCCCCAGGAGAACTGGACCACCTACTTCCACCTCACCAACCCGAACAGCCAAAACTGGCTCTGGTTCCTGCCGCTGCTGTTCCTCTTCGACCTGCTCTTCCTCGGGCTCTCGAAGCTCAACGTGAAGCTTCCGAAGATCTCGATGGCCTGGGCTGTCGCAGGCGCCACCGTCATCGGTCTCGTGACCAGTTTCTTCATCGGCAGCTGGCTCGGCTTCCGCTCCTGGACGCTGACCCCGCTGCTTGATTTCGAAAACGAACGCGTGCTGATGTACTTTATGGCGTTCCTGCTGGGTGTCATGGCCTACACGCAGAACGTCTTCGCCGACCAACCGAAGAGCAAGACGGCCTACATCATCGCCAGTTCGATCGCCTGGATCCCGGTGACGGGGCACATTTTCGCCCGCATCTACCCCTTCTTCTTCCCGCAGGGGTTCGAGATCACGCCGCTCTACCGCCTGATCTGGCATGCGAGCTTCTATCTCTCCCTGGTGGTCATGGTCTACGTGATGGTCGAAAGCTTCCGGCTTTACATCACCAAGCCCGGCTCGCTGTGGAAGGCGTTGAACCGCAATTCCTACGGCGTGTACATCATCCATGTGATCATGATTGGTATCTTCGGCACGCTCCTGCTCAACACTGGGCTGCCGGCGCTGGTGAAATATCCGCTCCTGGTCATTACTGCTTACGTTGTCAGCAACCTGTTGGTCTCCGGCTACCGGGGGCTCAGGAACATGCTGACCGCCAGCCGCGTCAAGCCCGCAGCAGCAGTGGATGTGGGGTAACCACAATAAGCTGCCTGGACCCTGCCAGAAGTTGTCCGGCAGGGTCCAGTGGAATGCGGGCTGTCAGTACTTGCTCTTGACTGCCTTGCGCTTATATTTGATAGAAATCGAGGAACAAACTCATGACCGACGAACGCTTGAGCATGAAACTGCGAAGACCTCTTATCATCGTCACTCTAATGTTAATCGTCGCAAGCTTGTCCGGATGCGATGATGCCGCCGAGACCGAGCCGGGGCTTTCGACTGAGGAGACCGTCCTGAAAGCGGAGTACCGCCCGCTCCCGGGGGATGACTGGGAAGTCTCCACCCCTGGTGAGCAGGGGCTGGACCCAGCGCTGATCGACGAAGTCTATGAGAACGCAGCCGAACTGGAGACGCTTTACAGCCTGCTGGTGATCAAGGATGGCTTCTTGATCGCCGAACAGTACTTCAACGGCGGCTCGGTTGACGAGAAGACCTTGATCCAATCGGCTACTAAGAGCTACATATCGGCGTTGGTCGGCATCGCCATCGAGCAGGGATGTCTTTCCAGCGTCGACCAGAAAATGCTCGCGTTCTTCCCTGAAGTCGCCGATGAGGTGACCGATCCACGCAAGCATGAGATCACCATCCGCCAGCTGCTGCAGATGCGCTCTGGCTATCCCGACGAAGAGACCGATGCGGCCCTCCTCGAGGCTCTGTACTGGGGCGTTCCCACGACCTTGATCGAGCCTTTCCCGCTTGTGAGCGACCCGGGCGCGGACTTTAACTACAGCAATCTGACCTACAACTGGTTGGCGATCATCCTGGAACGTGCCTGTGGACCTGACCTGAGGGATTTCGCCCGGGGATATCTTTTCGAACCGACCGACAGCGAGGTGGGCGAGTGGCTCAAGGATTACGAGGACAACTACATCGGGAGCGGCGGGATCCATGTCACCGCGCGTGACGCCGCCAGATTCGGGCTGCTGTACTTGAGGGATGGAGCGTACAAAGGGACACAGGTCGTGCCCGCTGACTGGGTGCATGCCTCACTCCAGACCTATTCAGAAGGTGCGCGTGATTACGGTTGGGGTTTCGCGTTAAAAGATATGGGCTACGGGTATGGGTGGTGGACGGCGCGCGCCGGCGATCACGATTTCGCCTTCGCCTGGGGCCATGGCGGCCAACTGATCGTGCTTCTGGATGAGCTTGACATGGTGATCGTGACGACCGCCGACCCGTTCTTCGGCCAACATGACGGCGAATCGTGGAAGCACGAAAAGGCGAACATGAATCTGGTGGGGACTTTTATCAAATCACTTCCGTCCAAGTGATGACTGACATAACGATTGGACACGTGGGCAAAGTGGAGACCATGGGACAAATCGTTGCCATGTCCAGGCT
>JASFLN010000360.1:0-3031 GCA_050118075.1 Anaerolineales bacterium | reverse complement strand
GGACAAAAAATTGAAGCTTGTTGGCGTGGACTGTGGTTGCGCAGAGCATCCGATGAACACACCGATCCGCCGTATGCATGCCCGTGATTTTGAAAAGGCGGAGGCCAAGCTCAAGGATGAGTTCGGAAAATCCTGGGACGAGGTCTTTCCCCAGGAAGAGTACTACGAATTAACCCACATGACGATGCCCAAATCGCATTTGATCCTGGCCGAATCGATCGTCGGGGAGATCGACAAGCTTAAGAACGAGCGCGCTTGGATCATGATCATGCCGATCCCCTTTATGGAAGTGGAAACAGCCTGGTCACGTGTACTCGCGATGCAGGCTCCTGATGGGATGGATGATCAGGAATTCTTCGACCTGATGGAGAACTCGGAGATGCTTGATCTCACAATCCCATTCAGCGTTCAAACTCCCCAATGGCTGAATTACATCCCGCTGAGCGTGACGTATACCAAGCGCGTCGGAGGTCAATTCTTTGGGATGGGGCGCAACGGTTCGATTTGTAATGCAAGCATCCACCTCGCCTCGCACATGGACGGGGAGAAGCATTTCTACCCAAATGGACGGGCGATTGGTGAAGTGCCCCTCGAGCAGTGGGTGGGCCCTGGTGTCATCGCGGATATATCCGAACTGGTGAGCAATTCGAGCGTTTATACGCCAGATATGATCCAGCAGGTGGTTGATATCCGGAAGGGCGATATTTTGATCATCAAAACGGGATGGAGTAAGTTTGGGTGGTTAAGCCCGGAATCAGACGAGTTCCGTTACATGGTCAAACATCCAGGGCCATCTCCAGATTTCTCTGACTGGTGTGTGGATATGGAGATCAAATGGATCGGCGTAGACGCAGTCAGTGCCGACCACCCGATGAATACGATTATGCGGATCTGGCACCCGAAGACCTTTGAGGAAGCCAACCGCAAGCTGATCGAGGATTTCGGTAAGGACTGGGATGAGATGTATCCACTGGATAAATACTATCAGGATATGCATCTAAACCTCTTCCCGAAACGGATTGTGCATGCAGAGAACCTTGGAATGGATATCGAGAAAGCGCAAAGCGGCCGATATTACATCGGTTGCTATGTGCAGAAGGCGGTTGAAGCCGAATCGATGTGGGGTCGTTTTGTTGCCTTCAAAGAAGGCAGCTAAGCAAGGTATGACTGCATGATTCTGCTCACTGGAGCAGCTGGCAAAACAGGTCTAGCCGTGCTCGGTCAACTTTCAAAGCTTGATATTCCCGCGCGCGCGCTGGTCCACAAAGCAGAATATGAGCAAGCGGTTCGATCTGCGGGCGCTGAAGATGTGATTTGCGGGGACCTGCGTGATCGAGCGCTTGTTCGTCTTGCCTTGGCAGAAGTGAGAGCGGTATACCACATCCCACCCAATGTGCATCCGGATGAGTTAAGCATCGGTAAGCTGATCCTATCGGAAGCCCGTGATCAAAATGTGGAGCATTTCGTGTACCACTCGGTGCTCCATCCGCATGTTGAAGCGATGCCGCATCATTGGCAGAAGATGCGTGTTGAGGAATTCCTTTTTACATGCGGTCTCGATTTCACGATCTTGCAGCCAGCGACCTATATGCAGAATATCTTCGCTCAGTGGGATTCGATCAAGGAAGAGGGGCATTTCCAGATGCCCTATCCGGTCGAGACCCGACTAAGCCTTGTGGATCTACAGGATGTTGCTGAAGCGGCTGCAATCGTTCTCTCTCAGGATGGACATCGTGGTGCAATTTATGAATTGGTCGGTACGCAGCCATTTTCCCAAATCGAGATCGCGTCTATCCTTAAGCAACTTCTGGAAAAAGATGTTCAAGCAGATACAATCTCCATCAAATCGTGGAAACAGAACGCGGTTGATGCAGGTTTGGGCAGCTATGCAATCGAGACGCTGGTCAAGATGTTTGAATATTACGCGTCGTATGGCTTTCATGGAAACCCGGCTGTATTAGGATGGCTGCTAGGAAGGGCGCCTACCAGTTTTGAGCTTGCTTTGAAACGCGAACAAAGGTTGTGACAATATCGGTCTGACAATGAGAAAGAGCATATAAAGAGAGGGAGGAGGTTCAGGTGAAATGAAACCTGCTTCATTTAAATACCTCGCACCAACCACACTGAATCAGGCGTTAGAACACCTGGCGGAGCACAACTTTGACGCGAAGGTCATCGCCGGCGGACAGAGTTTGATCCCCATGATGAATTTTCGACTGGCACAACCGTCAGTGCTGATTGATCTGAACAAGATCGAGGGACTCTCCTATATTCGCGAGGAGGGAAACGAGCTGCGCATTGGCACCATGACCCGTCATGTTCAAGTCGAGCGTGATGCCTTGATTGCCGAGCACGCACCGCTGGTTCGGGAGGCGATGACCAAGATTGCCACACCCCAGATTCGCAATCGGGGCACGTTTGGAGGCAGCATCGCGCATGCCGACCCGGCGGCCGAATTGACCGCCGTCACGGTCGCGCTAGACGCTCGTTTCAAGCTCCAAAATTCTGAGGGCGAGCGCTGGGTCCCTGCCAAAGAATTCTTTTTTGGCATGTTCACTACCGTAATTGAACCCGACGAGATGTTGGTTGAGGTTGCGATACCCTTTGCAAAAGATCGCACGGGATATGCGCTCGAGGAAGAAGCTCGCAGATCCCATGATTTTGCAATGGCTGGTGTAGCTGCAGTTGCTACCGTGGATGAGTCTGGCCTGTGTGAAGCAGCCCGCCTGGTGTTTTTCAGTATTGGTGACGCGCCGGGCGACTCGGGTGATGCGCTTGCAGAATTAGTTGGTCAAAAACCAACAGCCGAGCTCATCGAGCGAGCCGTTGAAAATGCGGTTGAACTGCTGGACCCCAGTGATGATATTCACGCGACGGCTGAATATCGGCTTCATCTGGCGCGTGTGTTGGGTAAGCGCGCACTGCGGCGTGCGTTCGATCATGCAGCGGACGCAGTGAGTTGACGGAGGTTTAATGATGAGTGAACGAATGGATGTGAAGGTTGTCGTTAACGGCGAAGAATACAAACGCT
>JASFLN010000359.1:0-3032 GCA_050118075.1 Anaerolineales bacterium | reverse complement strand
CGAACTTCCAAAGCTGGATTATCCATATGACGCGTTGGAACCCTACATTGACGCACGTACAATGGAAATTCACCATTCCAAGCACCACGCAGGATATGTAGCCAAAACGAACGCAGCCCTCGAAGGGCACCCAGACCTGCAGGGAAAAGCGATCGAAGATTTGCTCGCTGATCTCGGAGCACTGCCTGACGCGATCCGCACTGCGGTACGCAACAACGGCGGTGGAGTTGCCAATCATAACCTATTCTGGAAGGTAATGGCACCAGGTGCTGGTGGGGAACCAGGCGGTGATTTGAGCGATGCACTAGAGAAAGCCTTTGGTGGGTTCGCGGCGTTCAAGGAAGAATTTTCAAATGCAGCCGGCTCACGTTTTGGAAGCGGTTGGGCCTGGCTGGCAAAAGATGGTTCAGGCGGACTCAAAGTTCTATCAACCGCTAATCAAGATTCGCCAATCTCGGAGGGCATGACACCAATCCTCGGTCTGGATGTCTGGGAACATGCATATTATCTGAAGTACCAGAACCGCCGACCGGAATATATCGAGGCATGGTGGAATGTGGTAAATTGGGACGAAGTCGCCAAGCGATTCTCGGCCTAATTGTGGTATCGTAGTCTTAGGGGTAAAATCGGCTCCGTCTCACAGCAAACCAACTGGAGGTTTGGATTATGACCCATGTAATCACACGGCTTTGCCTCCGTGATTCCGGATGTGTGGACGTTTGTCCGGTGGAGTGCATCATACCAGGCAAGCCAGAAGATGAATGGCCCTGGTATTACATCGATCCGGATACATGCATCGATTGCGGAGCCTGCATCCCTGAGTGCCCTTATGAGGCGATTTTCGTTGAAGACGAAACGCCAACGGATTTCGCAGCCCAGGGTGGAGAATATGTCAGCATGCCTGCTGGCACGCCGGGCTTTGACACTGTCTACGATGGCGAGAACCATCATGGTGAGGCCGTTCATCTTGAGCACACCAGAGTTCTCGAGGCCGGTGAGACCATCGATCTGACACCCGATATCCAACCGAACTACGATTACTTCGAGGATGGACCGGGCTACAGCGCGCTAGACTGACAGCCCTTACTGTGTTCGAAGCTCAGGAGGGAGCCAATCGGCTCCCTCCTTTTCGGGTTTAATTCTTCGGCTTTGAACAATCGATAAACCTGGTTTCGCCAGACGGAGGAGACGTTATGGAGACTCGAAAGGAAAGTGACTCGCTGGGGATTGTTGAAGTCCCCGCGAAAGCGCTCTATGGCGCCCAGACCCAACGAGCCGTTGAGAATTTTCCCATCTCGGGAAAACATCCTTACCGGGCGTTCATCTGGTCGATGGCAGCTATAAAGGGTGCTGCAGCGGAAGTAAACAGCGCGCTTGGTTTACTTGATGATCGCAACGCGGAGGCGATTGCTACGGCCGCACATGAGGTGATGAAGGGTGAGTGGGATTCGGAATTTGTCGTGGATCCCTTTCAGGCTGGCGCAGGCACCAGTCACAATATGAATATTAATGAGGTGATTGCCAATCGGGCCACACAAATCCTCGGGGGCGAACTCGGCGAGTACCAGATACATCCCAATGACCATGTCAATATGGCCCAATCAACGAACGATACGATCCCTACCGCGATTCGGTTGGGGTGTCTGTGGCGTTTGGATGAGTTGCTCGCGACCTGCCAATCCTTGGTAGATGCGCTTGAGGCTAAGGCGCAATCTTTTGATGCGGTCGTAAAGTCCGGACGGACTCATCTGCAGGACGCCGTTCCAGTGCGGCTTAGCCAGGAATTTGGAGCGTATGCAAGAGCCGTCGAAAGAGACATGGAACGCATCCGTTTGGCTGCGCATGGATTGCGTCGTTTGGGCATCGGAGGCACCGCCACCGGTACAGGGCTGAACGCGCATCCGGAATATCGTCAACGCATGATCAGCACGCTGTCTGAATGGACCGGTCTGGAATTAGTCGCCTCGGATAACCTTTTTGAAAGCATGCAGTCCATGGCGGATATGGTCGATTTCTCCGCCTCGCTTCGAACCCTGGCAGTGACGCTGACACGGGTTGCCAACGACATCCGCTTACTTTCATCAGGACCGGCCACCGGGATAGCAGAGATCACGCTTCCTGCCGTTCAACCTGGATCGAGCATCATGCCGGGTAAAGTGAACCCGGTTTTGGCAGAGATGCTCAACATGGCCATGTATCATGTCATCGGTAACGACACAACCGTAATGTTGGCTTCACAGGCCGGACAACTTGAGTTGAACGTAATGATGCCGATTATCGCGCACGATTTATTCGAGATGATGCAGGTTTTGATTGGGTCGGTGCAGGCCTTTACAAAAAAATGTGTCGTGGGTATTGTGGCAAACCCGGATAGGGCGCGAGAATTGCTTGAGAGAAATGCAATCGTCGTGACCGCTCTTAACCCGCTGATCGGCTATCGTGCAGGCGCAGAGTTGGTAAAGCAGGCGATGGCAGAAAATCGCTCGGTGCGCGAAGTAGCGACAGAGAGAGCTGACTCCGGAAATCTGAAACACGTCGATACAGGTGAACCAATTACGGTCGAGGAGATACAAAAAGCATTTGGCGACCTTAATCGTCTCACCGAGGGAGGCCTCATCGCTTGAAGATTTCGACAACAACATCCGAAGTTTAAATGCATGTGTAACGGTCAAGATTGACATGATGAATGCACGAAAAAGCGAGCAGCATGCGCCGTCTATCTGTTAATTACAACGATTGGCTGGCCATGCAACGGCATGTCGAATCAAAGTATCCGCTGGAGGCCTGCGGAATGGTTGGTGCGCAGGCGGGACTTGTGAAGAGAGTCATTCCAATTGAGAATGTTCTTTTATCGAACCGGCGTTATAAAATGCATCCCGCTGAGCAAGTGAAGGCTGTGTTTGATCTTGAACATGAAGGCCTGGATCTGGCAGCAATCTATCACTCACATCCTGATGGAAGCACAGAGCCGTCTGCTATCGATGTATCCGAGTGGAATTACAAAGAAGCACTTTGCCTGATTTGGAGCAAAC
>JASFLN010000358.1:0-3033 GCA_050118075.1 Anaerolineales bacterium | reverse complement strand
TTGTCAGCGCAGAACACCTGTTGAGCCTGATTAATACGGTCCTCGATATCTCGAAGATCGAGGCAGGTCGACTCGAAGTAAAAGCGGAAGATTTTGAGCTTGATCCGATCATCAAGCAGGTCATCGATACCAGTCAACCGTTAATCAAGGAAGGGGTTGAACTGAGTAAAGAGATCAAGGATCAACTGCCCCTCATGCACACAGACCAGGACAAGCTGATGCAGATTCTCCTGAACTTGCTGAGCAACGCGGCGAAATTCACGCACGCCGGAGAGATTAAGCTCACGGCATGGCGCGAAGGGGAATGCTTGTTGGTTGACGTTTGTGATACCGGGATTGGCATTCCTGAAGGTGCGCTCGATCGTGTGTTCGAGGAGTTTCAACAAGCGGACACAAGCACCACAAGGCAGTACGGTGGAACGGGTCTGGGACTTTCGATCAGCCGCAGTCTGGCACGGTTGTTGGGTGGCGAATTGACGGCTTCAAGTGTGGAGGGGCAAGGATCCACTTTCACGCTTTCCATACCAATCAAGTATGAGGAATCGCTCTCGCAAAAACAGCATAACCAGTCTGAACC
This sequence comes from Anaerolineales bacterium, assembly GCA_050118075.1. Taxonomy (GTDB): domain Bacteria; phylum Chloroflexota; class Anaerolineae; order Anaerolineales; family E44-bin32; genus E44-bin32. The sequence continues at coordinate 2,456 of JASFLN010000358.1, read as the reverse complement.
GCTGTCCTTGGATCTTTCACCTGAAAAACCGGTCATTCTTTCTATCGATGACGATCCAAACGTGCATGACATGCTGGAGGAGAATCTTGGCGAACATGGCTATCAGGTTGTCCGTGCTTCGAATGGGGCGGAAGGCTTACGCTTGGCCATGGAAATCAAGCCACTGGCGATCACACTGGATATCATGATGCCGCAGAAGGACGGCTGGCAGGTGCTGCATGAACTGAAGTCGAATCCGCAGACGCGTGATATCCCGGTGATATTAATTACCATCGTTGATAAGCAATCACTCGGTTATCGTCTTGGGGCTGAGGAATATCTCGTCAAACCGTTGGAAGAAGGAGCCGTCGTATCTGCGCTCGGTCGAATACACAGGCAGGCAGTCGGAGACCAAAAAACTAGAGTTTTGGTCGTTGATGATGATCCGAACATCTCTGAATTAATCACACAGTTGTTGGCATCAGAAGAGTACATTGTTGAAGCTGCTTCAGACGGCCAGGCGGCGCTTGATCAGATAGAACAGAAGGCACCAGATGTCTTGCTTCTTGATCTGATGATGCCACAAATGGATGGCTTCTCGCTGGTACAAACGCTTGAACAACGCGGCTTGGAGTTGCCCATCATCGTTCTCACTGCGAAAGACCTGAGCCGTTCGGAACTCGAAGTCCTGGAAGGAAGTGTTGAGAAGATCATCATGAAGGATGGACTTGGACGAGAACAGCTGCTCACTGAGCTTGAGCGCAATATTGATCGATTACGGGATGTCAGGTTCACCAAGAGCGCGACGATGGGTGACACCGGATGAAGAAAATCCTGATCGTGGAAGATGTGGAGATCAATCTGGAGTTGCTGGTTCAACTCCTTGAAGATAAGTATCACTTGATCAACACCTCTGATGGAAAATCCGGGGTTGAGCTTGCCCAGACCGAGCGACCAGACTTGATCATCATGGATATGTCATTGCCGATATTAGACGGTTGGTCTGCCACGCGAGAGATTCGCTCGAACGAGGACACCGCCCACATCCCGATCATTGCACTCTCTGCGCATGCCATGGAAACACAAAAACAGAAGGCGCTTGCTGCGGGATGCAGCGCCTATCTAACCAAACCGATCGATGAGGAGCTGCTCTTTTTAACCCTCGATCAGCTTATGGATGGTTCGGCATGACAGGAGCTCCAGCTGCGCTTGCCAGAGCACAAGCTCTGGATCCTGATCGACCTACCGTTATCTTGCTTGTGGACGACGAGCCGCTCAACCTCGATCTGCTGGAGCAGGAATTGGACGGCTTGAGCTTTGAAATCCGGACCGCCATGAACGGTCAGGAGGCGCTGGAAAGCATCAAAGAGCGGCCGCCCGATATGATCTTCCTTGATCTGATGATGCCGGTCATGGATGGTTTTGAAGTGCTTGAAATCTTGCAGCAAGACGAACTTCTCAGGTCAATCCCTGTTGTGATCATTTCCGCTGCCAGCGACACGGAGAACATCGTTCGCGCCATAGAAATCGGTGCGGTTGATTTCCTGCCCAAACCGTTTAACCCTTCCATCCTGCAAGCCCGCCTAAGTGCCGGCTTGGAGAAGAAACGCCTACATGACCTGGAAGTCCACTACCTGCAGTCCCTGGAGCGTGAACTGGAGATTGGCCGCCAGATACAGGCTGACTTTTTACCTGCCGAAATTCCACAGCCTGATGGTTGGAATATTAGGGCGCATTTTCAAGCAGCGCGCGAGGTGGCGGGGGACTTCTACGATGTCTTTGAGATCCGCCCCGAAAAACTGGGTGTGCTGCTCGGGGACGTGACGGACAAGGGTGTCGGTTCAGCGTTGTACATGGCTCTTTATCGGAGCCTGTTGCGTGCGACCCTGTTGGCGGACCAGCTCAATGATCCGGATGAGGAGGACGAGTGTAGGGCGCCGGAGGAGTGTATGCTGCAAGCCGTGACGCTTGTAAACCGTTATATCTGCAAATTTCATGGATCGGCAATGTTTGCTACGCTTTTTTTCGCGGTACTTGATACTTACACAGGCCAATTCTGCTACGTCAACGCCGGGCACGACGCGCCCTATGTCCTGCGTGATCATCAGATCATCAGGATCGTTAAGCCCAGCGGACCGCTGGTTGGGGCATTCGAAACGGCTGAATACTCGCTGGAGACGTTTATCCTTGAACCCGGAGATCAGCTTGTGCTCTATTCGGATGGCATACCTGACGCGCAGAATGAGGTCGGCGAGATGTTCGGTGCTGAAAGATTGCGCGCGCTGCTGCAGGAAGCGCGGGACAATCCACAGACATGTTTCGACACCGTGATCTCAGAGGTCAATGCACATATCGGTGATGCGGTGCAGTTCGATGACATCACACTTATGGTCGTTGAGCGCGAGGCGTGATTTCAAGATCTGATTGATCCTTCCCCTGAACGAAAATGCTTGAGTTGTCCTAATAAATCCGAGGGG
>JASFLN010000357.1:0-3036 GCA_050118075.1 Anaerolineales bacterium | reverse complement strand
ACGATCCAGTTTTGAAAAAATGCCCGGAATGTGGGAAGCTCAAACTGCGGAAAGTCTTCCTGCCTGTTGGTATCGTATTTAAAGGATCGGGTTTTTACGCAACGGATCACCGTTCGCCTTCCGGTCAGACTCCATCAAGACACGAAGAATCAAAATCGGACTCAAAGGACAGTAAAGAGAGCAAGTCCAGCGAAAGTAAGGACGAATAGATTAACAACAATAAACAAAAGAGCCATGGAAATTCCATGGCTCTTTTTATTTTCACATCCTGAGAAGCTACAGTTGAAAACCGCCCGTAGCCCGGACGACTTTTGAGTTGAAATTGGTCACGTAATCGAACAGTTTTCCTTTTAGGCTCTCCCACTCTTCCGTATCCAATGCTTCTTGCATGACTTCATGATTCTCAGCGACGAATCCGGCGAGCATTTGTGGCCCCTCGCCGTAGGTCGTATACCAAGCTTCGGTTGGTTGCACCCCAAGCCGCTGCAGCCCGGGCACAAACTCACGCACCAAAAATTCAAAATACTCTTGCTCCCGGCCTGGCACCATATCCCACGTCATGAGCAGCTTTAAAGCCATCGTTAATTCCTTAATTTACGCTAACTGGATACTACCCCACAGCCGGCTGGAGCACAATGACTTGAGTCTCATCGGTCAGTGAACTCTTCGTGACCGAGAGCGATTCAAGCGGCTCAGGTTGTTCGATGCCCATTTCCTTCAGGAAACCCGAGACGTCGCCCAACTTCAGATCCTCTTTTCCGGTTTTGTAATGCATGGGGATCACAATCGAGGGCTCAATCAGGCTGATGACCTCCGCTGCCTCTGAAGGCGATAGCGCCCCACCTCCACCAACGGGCACAAGGGCGACATCGACCGCACCCAGATCCTCAATCTGGGCTTGAGAAGGCACCGAATCAAGATCCCCCAGATGGGCGACGGAGAGACCGTCGTAGTCGAAAACATACAACGTATTTTCTTGCGTTTCGTTCTTCTTGGATGACTTCGCTTTCATACGGATTGCAGTGATGAATACCCCCCCGATTTCATATTCTCCAGGCCCATCGATCACACGGCGGGCGATCTTGACGGCTTTCGTGTAATTGTGACCTGGTGCGTCGTGGCTGATGGTAACCACATCCGCGCGCAGTTTTAACTCACTGAGCCCTACCTTCGGATCGTACGGATCCGTGACCACGCTGATCCTACCGCGCTCGATGATTCGAAAACATGAAAGACCATGCCAGGTAATATCCATAACGCCTCCAAGTTCAATGACGCGGCGATTATACCTGATTGCCATACCACCAGCCAAAAGCACTATAATCGCAATATGCCCTCTATCACGAACGATTTGTTGCGACCGATGACGGCTGGTAACGGTCACCTAGAGACTTTCGAGGGGTCGACGTTGAAGCTCGTATTAGACCCCCAGCCCCGTGGTTATAGCCTTGCTCAAGCGGATGATTACCATGCTCTTCCCCGTTCTGACTTTTACTGGAGACCACCGCTGCGGCTCAGCCTGAGAGCTCATGCTTCCACGCAAAAACCAATGGGGACGTTGGGATTTGGTTTTTGGAACGATCCGTTCAGCCTGTCGATCGGACAGCCAGGTGCTGCACGGAGGCTCCCAACGAGCCCACAGGCGCTCTGGTTTTTCTTTGGTTCACCACCTCATGACTTGGCCCTCGCGCCACCGGTCCCTGGTTATGGCTGGAAAGCTGCTGTTTTACGATCTCCCTCGATCCCGGGGCTCATCCTTGCCCCGGCTGCTCTGGCCGCGATGGGCGCGGCACAGATCCCACTGATCCGCCGGTGGGTGATGAACACCGCCATCCGGGCGGTTGATGCAGAAGAGGCGGTCATCGACGTGCAGCTAGATAGCCCTCATGATTACGAGATACTTTGGAAGCAGGACAGCGTTGAGTTTTACGTTGATGGCAGCCAAGCGCTCCGCAGTGAGGTTGTGCCCCCTGCCCCCTTGGGCTTCGTCACCTGGATTGACAATCAATACGCGATCGCCTCACCAGAAAGTGGCTTCCGCTTCGGTGTGCTCCCAACCCAGAAGCCTCAGGCGCTCACGATTTCGAAGCTGCAGATTAACGACACCGCCCTATCCCTCGCTGAGCTCGTTGAAGCTTGACTTGCCGAATACCGGAGAGTACAATCTTGCGGCGTGCCGAGGTAGCTCAGTTGGTAGAGCACTTGACTGAAAATCAAGGTGTCACCAGTTCGATTCTGGTCCTCGGCACCATAGCCGGCTCAGCGATGAGCCGGCTTTGATTCTCTTCGCTAGAATTTTAGATTCTGACATTTGAGGACTGTCCAGACATCAGTCCGATCACACCATCAATTCAATGTATCCTCGGGCTTGAGTCCGTACAGTGACAATGCAATAACCCGGCTTTCCCCGAGTTGGACGCGTAACTTTAGTTAAAACAAGCGCAGGCTAAAGCCTGCGTCAACCACGCCACACTCTCATCCGCAGCCTGATTTCCTCTATACCCCGATTCCTATTCCCTCATCCCTGATTTCCAATTCCAAAATAAAAAACGTGGAGGCCGCCCCATGGCGCACCTCCACGCATACCTTGATTTCCCTCTACTACATTATAAAAGCCAGCCTGCGGGATTGTGTTGATTGTAAGTTGGCTGCAATGTGCGCATAAAGGTTCCTAATCAGCATCTTCATCTTGTTCCCAGCGCGCTCTCACCCGCTCACGCAGCACGTCAATCACCTGCAGCTCCCCCTGGCCATCCTTGAAGTACCAGTGCTCCCAACCGTTGCAAGGGCTTCCGCCGGTCAACGCCTTGCCAAGCTGATGGATCGAACCCTCCTCACCGTTTTCAGTGCGCAGCTTGCCATCTGGCTTCACCCGCGCGACTTTTTTCTCATCTTTTCGGAAGAAGAGATTTTGGCCCGGATTCAGTAATCCCAGTTCAAGCAGCAAAGCGAAGGGCACGCGCGGCGCCAGGCGTCGTCGGTCGCGCACATCAAAAACCGCCTCGTCAAATTCCTCCGGCACAATCTCATCCACGC
>JASFLN010000356.1:0-3036 GCA_050118075.1 Anaerolineales bacterium | reverse complement strand
ATAACAACCCGGCAAGGTCAAATTGAGGATTATCGTTTCAACATCCCCTCTGCTCCCGATTCGCCGTTGACATCGCTTTGGAGGACTCAGGAATACTGGATCGTTAATCAAATCAGCAAGGATGAAATAGCTGAACAGCTTAACCTCGCGGAGGCACTGGAAAATCTCGACGCTGAGCGTCTGCTAATTGCTCCCCTCATAGCCGATGCAGAGCGGCTCGGGGTCCTTGTCGCCGGCCGGCGTGCGGAAACAGATCTGTTTAGCGAAGAACAGGGATCACTGTTTGGCAGCCTTGGATCGATTTGCGGTCCCATCCTCGATATCGCCATCCGACTGCAGAGCCTGCCAGCTCAAGAGCAGACAGCACAATTGAGCAGACGAACTGGCGACGAATTGCGTTCTTACTACACCGATGCACTGCTTCAGATCACGGGCGAATTAGCCGCCAGCATGGATCTGGACCATCTTCTAGCACGCGTGCTGACGATGCTCCGCGAAGCAGTTGGCGCGGACCAGGGCGCCTTTCTCCTAACCGCACCCGATTCGCACACGTTGATCTTGCGTGCCTCCAGCGGTAGCTTTCCTGCCCCACCCCCGGGTGGCCGTCCAACACCCTACCATTCCGATCAAGGCCTTGCTGGCTGGGTCATTCAAAATCGCATGGCTGTTTGTATTGGAGATCTCTCAGATGACGAACGCTGGGTACCATTTGAAGATGAAAACCCCCGTCAACACAGCGCATTAGTGGCTCCACTCATCGTTTCAGAGGAAGTGCTTGGGGCCGTTCTCTTACTGGGTCATAAGAGGCATGCTTTCTCCGATGACGATTTGGAATTAGTGAGTGCCGCTGCGAATCAAATCGCTCCGGCCATTCATAACGCCCAGCTGTACCATTTGATTCAGGAGCAGGCCGAACGACTTGGACTGGCACTCCGCACGCAGCAGGTTGAAACCAGTCAATCGCAGGCTGTGCTTCACGCCATGGCCGATGGGGTCATCGTCACCGATCCCCAACACAAGATCCTGGTCTTCAATCCATCCGCTGAGCATATCCTCGGATCTTCGCGCACCAATATGCTCGGCAAATCGGTGTTCGATATCTTCCAAGACTTTGGAGCGGACGGAATAAAAATCACATCACAGCTGCGCAGCTGGCAAGAGCATGGGGCATCTACCCGCTCGAGGAGCGTGTCACCCCGACGGGTAGAAACCGATCAAGGTCGCGTCCTGGCAATACAACCCGCGCCAGTGGTCCTCGGCGACGACTTTCTCGGCACGATAACCATCATCAGGGATATCACCCGCGAGGTCGAAGTCGACCGTATGAAATCGGAATTCGTAGCCACAGTAAGCCACGAGCTGCGCAGCCCAATCACGCCTATCAAAGGATTTGTCGATTTGCTCCGTATGGGCATTCCAGGTGAGATCACCAAAGAACAGTCCCACTTCTTGGAGATCATTTATCAGAATATCCACCGCCTTGAGATGTTGGTCGACGAACTGCTCGATATCTCCCGCATTGAAGCCGGCAAGGTCATGTTGAGTTTTCAATATCTGAGCGTCGATCAACTTTTGGATGAGCTCGAGGAGTATCTAAATCACCGCAGCAAAACCGAGAATAAGCAAATGTCTTTCCGGACCCAAATGACCCCAGATATACCCGATATCTGGGGAGACCCAGAACGTGTGCGCCAAATTCTCACCAATCTTGTTGATAACAGCTTCGACTACACACCGGAGGGCGGCACCATTCGAGTGGATGCACAGCCCGCCGGGGATCAGATCGAGATTGCGGTTAGCGACGACGGGATGGGAATCGCGGTCAAAGAACAGGAACGCATATTTGAACGCTTCTACCGCGGTGAGCAAGCGCTCATCATGGGAGTTGCGGGTGCCGGACTGGGTCTTTCCATCGCGCTGAACATGGTTGAGATGCACGGTGGCCGGATATGGGTGAACAGCGCAGGCATACCCGGCAAAGGTTCCACCTTTACCGTCTCACTCCCGTCCGCCTCTTCAAAGACTCCTCCCAGGGAGGCAAATCATACAGCATGAAAACCATTCTCGTTGCGGATGACGAAAAACATATTCGTGAGCTCGTGGAACTCACCTTGCGACACAACAACTACGAGGTCCTTTCTGCAGCGGATGGCGAATCGGCACTTGAATTAGCCACCCGAGAGCGACCCGCGCTGGCACTGCTGGATATCCGCATGCCAAAAATGGATGGCTACGAAGTCTGCCGTCAGATCAAAAGCGATCCAGCGATCTCCTATATGCCCATCGTGTTCATCTCGGCGAAAGCTCAACAGGATGAGATCCAGATGGGCTACGAAGCCGGTGCGCAGGACTATCTGCTCAAACCCTTCGATATGGAGGACCTTCTGCTCAGTGTCGAGCGCCTTCTGGCATGATCGCCTGATCTCCCCTCGCTTTCAGGCTCGGCTTGACCCGCGACTTTCACCCCGATATACTCATGATTGAAACTAAATAATTCGCCTCGGGGAGCTCTTTTGGGCTGAGAGGAGGGGTATACCCCTCGACCCGTATTACCTGATCCGGATAATGCCGGCGGAGGAATGGAGATCGGAACCAAACATCCCTCACCGGCAAACGGACGGAGGGATGTTTTGCGTATCGTCATCTTCAGTAACGGCAGCTTCGACCATCCCAGCATGGATCGTCAAAAGATTGAGCCAGATGATCTGATCATCGCGGCCGACGGTGGGCTCCATCACTGCCTGGTTTTAGGCTTAGAGCCCGATTTACTCGTCGGAGATCTTGATTCGGTCGAGGAAGATCTGATCGCCGATCTCAGGAGCCGCGGTGTTGAAATCCACGAACACCCACCGCGTAAAGATCACACTGACCTTGAACTTGCGCTCGAAGTCGCAACCCGCCGCGATCCAGATGAGATATTAATCCTGGGTGGTTTGGGCGGGCGCTGGGATCAAACACTGGCCAATATTCTTCTGCTTTCCCAAGATCGTTTTCGCGGCCCTCGCATCAAACTGCTGGATGGCCTGCAGCAAATTG
>JASFLN010000355.1:0-3051 GCA_050118075.1 Anaerolineales bacterium | reverse complement strand
CCGGAAGGCAGTGGGAGCGCGCAACACATAACCGCTTTCGACTAACCGATTGGATAGACACAAATCCGGGTCGAAGAGGTGATCAATGGAAAGCAGAGCTGGAGTTCAGATCGGCCGAAGAGCTTTTATCCAATAAATTCTACGCCCGAAGTATGGATATCCACACATTGCCGTTCTGGAATCGGATGATTTTTTCCCGATCCGTGGGGATATGCGCGAGTATTTCTTCACCGAAGCCGCCAAGGCCGAGAAGGAGAACTCGTTCTATGGAACAACATTCAAGTTTGGTAATTTGAGAGATTCTTTTCTGGATGGTGTGCGCAGTCTGCATGCCATCGTCCTTGAAAACCAGACGCATCATTTTAGGAGCAGGAACCTACGTACATCGAAATGGATTACAACGAATTCAGTCGACTGTTTCTTCCTGCAAGTGATGAGAGGCGCAGCAGAGCGGTCGAGTGTGCACGTCTGGCCTTTGAAGGATATTGAGTGCGCAGGGATTTCTTCATGGCTTCGGGGAGGAGCAGTCGATTTCCCCGGAGCAGTTTGTGAAGCATATCACCAAGGTGCCCTATACAATTTCGATCGGCCATGGTAATCTTTTAGGGAAGGTTGCATGCACGTTCTATCTGGAAGTCGAAAGATAAAGCCTGAGCGAACGTTGCTCAGGTTGGTTTTTTTACCACGACCGCCGAGAACGAGGTAAGCACCTATTAGTAAAGTGCCTATAAGGAGGCAAAAGCAAGATGTCGGAACGAGTTCTTGGTACGGTGAAGTGGTTCAACGCTGGAAAAGGGTATGGATTCATCGAGCGCGAAGATGGCGATGATGTGTTCGTTCACTATTCAGCAATTCAGCAGGTCGGCTTTAAATCGCTTGATGAAGGCCAGCGTGTTGAATTTACAATCGAGCAAGGCCCAAAGGGCTTGCAGGCTGCGAACGTAGTCCCTGTCTAGAAATCGATCACCACGAAAACCAAGCCCCCGCATCGCGGGGGCTTCTTTCTTCTAAGCTGGTATGTAAGGGAGGGGGGTCATATGTCAAGCACATGGCGCGCACGCTCAATGTCATCCACGCCGATCACGAGGCTCATAGAGGCAGTCAGGTATAAAAGTTCGAGGTTGATGCTCTCCTGCGCGAGTCTGCGGGCGATCCCGCCCAGTTCTCCTGGCCGGTCGACGATGTCTTTCACGAGAACGTCCCGAATTTCCTCAACCGTAAATCCCGCCGACTCGAGAGCTCTTTTTGCAGAGTCTGCGTTCTCCACCAGGATATGGACGTGTCCACTCTCTTCACAGCGGAAACCACAAATGCCTTCAATATTAACGTGGGCAGCCCCCAGTGCTTCTCCCATTTCTGCGAGTTTGCCCGGTTGATCTTCCAGATGGATGGTCATGTCTACGGCCATCGGCGCCTCCAGGTCTGATTTCAGGGTCAGCTTCGATGTATCCACCATCATTGTTGCACAAATCCATTCAAGCTCCAAGAAATTTCCTGCGCCAAGTTCCTGGATACCAGAGAGTCCAGTTTGGCGGGGCGAGGCTTAACAGGACTTTCTTCTCCTTGTCATAGGCGATCGCTGTGCCTACAATGCGCGCTAGAAAGGGCACTTGTCCAGATTGCGATTTATTCGCGGTATCTTTTTGTAGAAGTTGATGAACAGGTTATTGATTCGATTATTACTCCCTGGGAGCATTCTATTGATAAGCGCTTGCAACGCGCCAGTGCGTGTTGCCAGTATTTTTGCTTCATCCACGCCTACCGCTACGCCTTCCCCAACAAGTAGTGCAACGAACACGCTGACCTTGACCTGGACGCCAACTGAAACGGCAACATCGACGCACACCCCGACGCCCTCAAGAACGCCGACGCCTTCTCTGACACCCACGACCACGGAGACCCCGACAATCACCACGACACCCACGCGAACGCCAACCGTAACGCCGACTCCAGAGGTGCGCGGGCGGGTCAAAGTCCAGTCAAACTGCAGGTACGGACCGGGATCGGCATATCTCTATGAGTGGGGGTTGTACCCTGGCAATCGGGTTACGGTGCTTCATCGCAACGAAGAAGGAACCTGGGTCTATGTTGATCCCTGGAACTACATCGATTACTGCTGGGTGAAAGCAGACTTACTGGAGATCGATGGGGATTATTTGAGCTTGGAGCCCTACTACGGTTTATTACCAGGTTCACACCTCTACGGTCCCGTCTCCAACGTACGTGCAAGCCGGGTCGATGGAGATGTGTGGATTGCATGGGATCCTATCTGGATGACCGAGGATGACTACCGAGGCTATCTGATCGAGACGTGGGTCTGCCAGGATGGTGAATTCGTCTTCCGTCCTTTCCATGCGGATTATCCCTTGGTCATTGTTGAGGATGAACCGGGTTGTAAGCAAGAATCCCATGGTCGTGTCTATGCGGCTGAAAAGCATGGTTATACACGCTGGGTGGCAGTGCCGTGGCCGCCTTACGCGACCCAGCAGCGCACCCCTCTTCCCTAGCCCTGAAGCATTCCCCGGGTTATGACAATCTAGTTCCCTTTACCTGTGATAAGATGAGCCGTCTATTTGCTTGAGAGTGCATGGGTATATGGACTTCAAAAGACTTTCCCCCATTCTGCTGATCATTTTTACAAACATCCTCGGCGCAGGGGTCATCCTGCCCATACTGCCTCTATATGCTGAAGGGCAGTTTGGGGGTACTATCCCACAGGTCACACTGCTCTCCACAGCGTATTTTGCGGCACAATTCATCGCCGCACCGGTGCTCGGACGCATATCGGACCGCATTGGGCGTCGCCCGGTGCTGCTTGTCAGTCAGCTCGGGACGGTGCTTGCCTTTGTGCTGTTCATTTTCGCGGGTCCCATTGGCGCTCGCATTGACCAGATCGCAGGTGGCTTTTTCCTGAGCGGCGGAATGATCATGCTTTATCTCGCCCGGATCCTGGATGGACTGACCGGTGGAAATATCACCACGGCTCAAGCTTACGTCAGTGATATCACCTCTGACGAAGATCGGGCGCATGGATTGGGGTTGCTCCAGGGT
>JASFLN010000354.1:0-3064 GCA_050118075.1 Anaerolineales bacterium | reverse complement strand
AAATTCTTTTCCTCTCAAGCGATGTTGTGCGAGTTTCCTGGCAACCCGGGGAACCGCCCGTGCCCTACGCTATCGAGGAAAATTTCTGGCCTGGCGCGGATGTCACTTTATCCCAAGACGACCAAAATTTTACCCTCGAAGCAGAGCAAACCTCTATTCAGGTCGGTCCTAACGGCAAGCTCAGCTGGGTCCATCATGGCATCAGCATCTGCCAACAGGAACAACCAGTTCGGAATGGAAGCGTCTGGAAATTTAAATCCGCACTCGAAGAAAAAAGCGCCGTCTTCGGTCTTGGAGGGCGAACACATAGCCTCAATCTGATCGGTGGCTCCTACAGGGGCTGGAACCGCGACCCTGGTGGGAGCTATGGCCAGGGTGATGATCCTTTGTACCTGAACGTGCCGACAGCGCTTGTCATCCATGAATCCGGCTCCTACCTGATCTTCTTTGAAAATTCATACCACGCAGAGTTCAAGATCGAAGACCACCTCATTGCACAATTTAAAGCCGGGATGCTTCGTTATTACATCTGCCTTGGCGATCCCTCCGCCAGCCTCCAACGTTACTCCGAACTGACGGGGAAACCGGAGCTGCCTCCACAATGGTCGCTCGGATTCCATCAGTCACGCTGGGGTTATCAAAATGAGGCTGACATCCAGGAAGTATTACAGGGCTTTCAAGAGCATAAACTGCCGCTCAGTGCTGTGCACCTGGATATTGATTACATGGATGGCTACCGGATCTTCACGGTCGATCCATATAAGTTTCCTGACCTGAAATCTCTCTCAGATCAGGCTGATAATCAAGGCGTTAAACTGGTCACTATCATCGACCCGGGTGTTAAAGTCGACCGGGGATATCGGCTTTACCGGGAGGGGGTCCAATCTGACGTCTTCTGCACTTTTAAAAACGAGCGCACGGCGCGTGCGCCTGTTTGGCCAGGTTGGGTCGTTTTTCCTGATTTTACAAATCCCGCAACACGACAGTGGTGGCAGAAGCAGTACCCCCGCCTGCTCAATCAGGGGGTCGCCGGGATCTGGCACGACATGAACGAGCCCGCAACATTTACCGCCTGGGGCGACCCCACCCTTCCTGTCACAACGGAACATACACTGGAAGGTAAAGGAGGCACGCACAAACAGGCCCACAACCTCTATGGCTTGCTTATGAACCGGGCAGGCTTCGAAGCGCTCAAAACCTATCGGCCCGAAAAGCGTCCCTTCATCATCTCGCGTTCCGGTTGGGCAGGCAATCAACGATTCGCCTGGAATTGGACTGGAGATGTCGAGAGCTCATGGGAGGGTCTTCGGGTTTCGCTAAACCTGATCCTGGGGATGGGACTGAGCGGAATACCTTACACCGGGAGTGACATTGGCGGCTTCAGTGGTGAACCCTCGCCGGAGCTGATGCTGCGCTGGATGCAGCTGGCCATGTTTACCCCCTTCTTCAGAATACACTCGGCTTTGACTTCCCCAAGTCGTGAACCCTGGAGATTTGACCAGCCCTATTTCAATGCGTTGCGCCAATCCCTGCTGCTCCGCTACCGGATGATGCCTTATCTCTATACATTGGCCTGGAAAACAAGTAAGACTGGCAACCCGATCGTCCGGCCTTTCTTCTGGACAGACCCCAGCAATCCAGACTATTGGGACATATCGGATCAATTCTTCCTGGGCTCGGAGCTTCTGGTAGCACCAATCCTGAACGAAGGCGTTTCGCAACGGGAAATTCTTATCCCGGGTGGGACCTGGTATTCATTCTGGGATGATTCTGTCATCGAAGGACCCGCATGGTTCTCAGCAGAGGTCTCTTTGGAAACAATCCCTGTCTTCGTTCGAGCCGGATCGGTGCTCCCTCTGGAAGGCGATAACCTCGAACTGCATATCTATCCGGGCATATCCTTGAGTCGCGAGCAGGAGCTCTACTCAGACAGCGGGGAGGGTTATGGACCCCATCGAGTCGACACATTCCAATTGACGGCGCTGGAAAACGCTGTCGAGATATCCTGGCGTCAGCAGGGCGATTATCCGTTTCCTTACCCTCAAACAGAAATACACCTGCATGGCCCGGAAGCCCGCGCGATCGTTATCGACGGCAGCGACCACACAGCAGACACAGCGCTTAGGCTTGCAAAACCCTTCCAACAGATACGATTCGAACTTTAGAACGTTTCTTCCCCTCTCAGTCTCCCCCGAAACACAAGCAGGGGCGCCGATACCGGCGCCCCTGCTCTCTTGCATTCACTTGGTGTTATTTTGAAGACTTCTTGCTCGTTGATTTCGGTTTGGCAGGTGGCTTAGGCGCATCAGATCCGGCTGCTGCCACAGTGCCCGGCGCATAGGGGCGGGTTCCGAAACGCGTCATCAGAACTGCGCCCAGACCCACCGCGCCGATCAGGAAGGGAGCCAGCCATCCCACACAGGGGATAAAACCTATCCCATTCACGACCAGGCTGAAGATCAAGGTGCCGATGCCCGCAGCTACGACCGGCTGAAATTCAGCATTGGTTGTTTTTCGGAGCCGTTCCCCGACTTCCAGGCCCAGTGCAATGGTTCCAAAGACCCAGGCAGCGACCAGCACAACGACGCCTACAAAGCCGACAATCGCAAAGCATATCGTGATGATCAGAAGCACGATCAGGATCGGTGCGACAACTGTCGTCAACAAACCGAAGGCGCCGGCCAGGAGTGTTTGTTCGACGATGGTGTCGGAAACGAGACGCGTCTGATCAGGCAGAAACATCACCACCAGCACCGCAAGCGCGGCCATCATGATGGCCTGGAAGAAATAACGCATCACAGACCAACCGAATGATTGCCACATAAAGGGCCGGATCACAGGATTCAGGTCCGAAAAAACCTCGTCAAGCGTGAATGTCAGCGGAAAATCCAACTCATCGCCAGAGATGAAGTCACCCTCGATTTGAGCCGCACCACGGTTCACGTTCCCACCGAATGAGACCAGGTCTCCTTCGAGGATCGCCTGTGCGCCAAAGCGAACATTTCCACCAACCACAGCCAGATCGCCCTCGATCACACCATCTGCGACCAGGTTGCCCCCGATA
>JASFLN010000353.1:0-3068 GCA_050118075.1 Anaerolineales bacterium | reverse complement strand
CGGGTGTTTCATGCTTTTGAATACAGGCGAAGAGTTGGTCGAATCGAACAGTGGGCTCATCACTACTGTGGCTTATCAGTTTGGCGAATCGTCAACGGTGTACGCGTTGGAAGGCTCGATTGCCATTGCGGGGGCACTCATCCAATGGCTGCGTGATAATCTGGGGATCATCGAGACCGCTCCCCAGAGTGAGGAGCTGGCGCGCGACGTTGAGGACAACGGTGGTATGTACATCGTACCGGCATTTTCGGGGCTCTTTGCGCCGTACTGGCGCTCGGATGCGCGCGGTGTGATGGTGGGGCTTACACGCTACATCAATAAAGGACACATTCTGCGGGCGGCGTTGGAAGCGACCGCCTACCAGACGAGAGATGTGCTTGAAGCGATGGTGCGCGATTCAGGCGTTGATCTCGAAGTGTTGAAGGTCGACGGTGGTATGGTTCATAACGATCTGCTGATGCAGTTTCAGGCAGACATTCTCGCTGCCCCTGTTGTACGTCCAGAAGTCACGGAGACGACCTCGCTGGGAGCTGCCTACGCTGCGGGCCTGGCGGTCGGGTTCTGGAAGGATCTCGATGAACTGCGTGATTATTGGAAAGAGGAGAAGCGGTGGACCCCGGCGATGGATTCATCCAGGCGGGAAAAGCTCTATTCGGGTTGGAACAGAGCTGTCGAACGCACATTCGATTGGGTATAGGTATAGCGAGCCCAAGGGGTACCTTTGATCGAGATTATGGTTCGCTCTTATCTACCCGCATTGGCGATCCCTGACCATACGGACTCTGGGGTATATTTACTGCATGAAACTGTCAACGCTCAATGAAAAGTGGATGAGGCCTGGGCTAACGGCGGATCAGTGTATCAAGTGCAATATCTGCAATACCGCCTGCCCGGTCCTTGAGGTCACGGACAAATTCCTGGGTCCTAAAGCTGTCGGTCCTCAATTTGAGCGTTTCCGCCATCCTCGCCTGCCGATCCCAGAAGACAGCGTGAACTGGTGTTCAGGGTGTGGAACCTGCTCGCGTGTTTGCCCTCATGGAGTCTCCGTAGCTGAAATGAACATCCAGGCGAAAGCGCGGTTGGTTGAACAGCATGGTGCGCCGCTTCGAGATCAATTGCTCTCGCGACCTGAGTTGTTGGGTGAAATGAATCATCGCTGGGCTGGGCTCGCCAACTATGTTCTTAACCACCGTGCCGTCCGAAGCGTACTGGAGACCACATTTGGAATCAGCAAACACGCTCCACTGCCAAGGTTCTCGAACCAGTTGTTCCGATCCCGGCATCCTGAACTCTGCCTGGAGGAACCACCACAAGAACTGCAGGATGTAGTGGCGTATTATCATGGCTGCAGCGTGAATTACTACGAGCCGGATCTCGGCGATCTGACACTGCATTTTTTAGAGGTATTGGGCTATCACGTCGTCCTCCCGCCTCAGATCTGCTGCGGCCTTCCGCTCCAATCAAATGGATTGTTCACGGCGGCACGCAAGTATGGCCATTCCAATCTGCAATCACTGCAACCATTTGTTGAGGCGGGCATCCCAATTATTGGCACCTCCACTTCTTGTACCCTCGAGTTGAAACATGAATACCAGGCTGTGCTTGGACTGCGGCAAAATGGCTTCCAAACATTGGCTGATTCAGTCCTGGACATATTTGAGTTTCTTCTCGACCATGCCTGGACCAGGTTAGCAAAGTTGGAGTTTGACGAACTCCCCCTCAAGATTCTCTACCATCCTCCCTGTCAGTTGAAGAGCCACTGGATTGGCACACCGGCATTGGAACTCATGAAACGCATCCCTGGTTTGGAGATCGTGCTCTCCAATTCAGAGTGCTGCGGCGTTGCCGGGACGTACGGTGTGAAGAAGGAGAAGTACGGAGTCGCAAGAGACGTCGGGCGAAGCCTTTTCCAACAGGTCGAAGAGAGCGCAGTCGACATCGTGGTCACCGATTCCGAAACCTGCCGGTGGTGGATAGAAGAGCACACGAACAAGCGCAGCGTTCACCCGATCCAGATCCTTGCCCTTTCGGTTGGGCTGGGTGAGCTGATGGTAGAATAATCCCCGTTCTCCTTTTCGAGCATTCACTCCAATAACAATTTATTCTTCAGGAGGAAAACCTTGGGCGATATCGATTCGATGACGGAAGACAGCACCGAGAAATCGAAGCTTGATTTCAAACGTGTTTTGCCTGTCTTCCTGGTGGTCCTGGTGGATTTACTTGGGTTGACCATCATCATCCCGCTGATGCCTCTGTATGCCGCGTCCTATGGTGCCGATGCCTTCGTCATTGGCATGCTGGGTGCTTCCTATCCCATTATGCAGGTGCTGGGAGCCCCGCTCCTGGGTCGTTTGTCGGATCGATTTGGGCGCAAACCGGTCCTGCTTGTGAGTCAGGTCGGAACTTTAGTAGGCTTTCTCCTGCTGGGGTTTGCGGACATGCTTTGGATTTTGTTTCTCGCCCGGATCCTGGATGGATTGTCTGGAGCAAACATATCAACGGCACAGGCGGTCATCAGTGATATCACCACCGAGGAAACCCGCACGCAGGGTCTTGGACTCATCGGGGCGGCATTTGGGATTGGTTTTATTATCGGTCCTGTGATCGCCTTCGTGTCCCTAGCCGTGAGTGGAAACAATTATCACGTGCCAGCATTTGTCGCCGCCGGTTTTTCCGCAATCTCTATCTTACTGACATGGTTTTTGCTAGAGGAGACCCTTGATCGATCTCAAACCAGCCCGGAGTCTGGGCAGGCCGGGCTTTCGCTTCGCAAAATGATAGCCGTGCTGCGCCTCCCTCAGGTTGGTATCTTGCTGGCGTTAATGTTTTTCCAGCAAGTCGCTTTTGGGGGTTTTGAGCAGCTGCTCTCACTTTTCACACTCAATCGCCTGGGCTTGAATGCCTCGGGCAATGCCGTTATTTTCGTCTTTGTCGGTTTGTTAGTTGTGGCTGTTCAGGGTTATTTCATTGGTCGGTGGAGTCGGCGGTGGGGTGATCGTCGTCTCGTCTACCTCGGCCTCTCAGCATTAGCTATCGGGTTGATGCTCGTCGCGCTTACCCCCAAAGAA
>JASFLN010000352.1:0-3069 GCA_050118075.1 Anaerolineales bacterium | reverse complement strand
CTGCTCGTATACGCGCTCTATCTGGCCCCGCGTCAACGTGAGTCACGGGCGACGGATGTGGTTGAGGTAAACCTTGAGAACACCCAAGAGGCACTGACCCAGACCGCAGAGGTTTTGGAGCAAACGCCGTCAAGGACCCCCTCGCCCACGGATACGCCAGAGCCGACCGCGACGGTAACAGCGACACAGGTTGTCGTCCTACCGACGGATACACCGACACCGTTCCTGACCTTACCCACGCTAGCACCGGAGACGGCGACTGCGGCTGCTCAGCAGACGCTGGATGCTGCTGCACTGGGAGGCGGGGGTGGTGCAACACCCACCGCAACTGCACTACCGGCGACAGGATTTGGCGATGAGGTCAGTGTGCCTATGCTGGCACTGCTTGGAGGTCTCCTGGCTGCCGTCATCTTCGCGGCGCGCAGTCTGCGAACACGTGTCAGCCCGTAAGCTCAGTTTAGACAACCTGCTCGATCCATCGTAAACTACTTAGCAGGGTCAGCCTGGCGTTGACCCTGCTTTGGCATCTGGAGGCGGCATGCGCATAACCGATATCTCGTTTTCAGAGTTACCAGGAAAACTACTCGAACATTTGGCGGTCGGGCATTGTGTTTCCATCGTGGGTCTGAGTAACTCAGGCAAGTCGACTTTGCTCAGGGCGATGACTGCCGATCAGGCGGCAAAGATTTACGCCTCACGTGCGGATCGCCCTGCGTTGCTCATCTATATCGACTGCAACCGCGCCGTTGAAATTTCCTCTCAGGCCTTTTACGAAGTGGTTTTACGCTCCATTCTCGAGCATCTCGCCGATGAACGTGATGGGTCCTTTGGAGATCTGCGCGATGCGCATCAAACCGTAACGGAAGCCAACAACGCGTTTGCAGCCTCGCTATCCTTCAATCTGGCGTTATCAGAACTATGCAACCAATTGGACAAAGACCTGTGCTTGTTCTTCGATGAGTTCGATGAGATCTACCGCGCATTGGATGATCGTGCCTTGTTGAATTTGAGGGCGCTGCGCGACCGTTTCGAGGATCAACTTGCCTTTGCGACCGCGACCACTCGAAGCCTGCCCGTCCTGCGAGGTCAGACGATTGAGGATGAATTTGCAGAATTGTTTTCGAGATTCACCTATGGAATGCCGCTGTTGAACAGCGAAGAAGCGGAGACCGTCATCGAAGAGCTTGAGATCAGTGATCTTCCTGACAATCTGCGCTCCAAGGCAGTGGAACTTTCAGGGGGGCACCCAGGGATATTAGTTGCACTGGCGCAGAGTCTGGTCAACCTGCCGGACCAGGCAGCCAAGGATCCAGTGGCCTTTGTTCGTTTTGAACCCCAACCGCGCGCTGAATGCCTAAAGCTGTGGAACCAGCTGACCGAGGACGAACGCGAGAGTCTCGTTACGCTGGTACTCAATCCAAAGTCTGGTTTACCGCGTCAGCAGACGCGTCACCTCAGTGCCTTGGGTATGCTGAGGGAGGGCAAAATATTCTCACCTATTTTTGCCGAGTTTGTCTCACGACGAGGGCGGAGTCCCGATGTTGATGCTCAAGGGGTTTACCTTGACTCAGATTCAGGTGATGTCTGGGTGGACGGGATCCGGGTTCCTGTTCTGACGGATCTGGAGTACCGTTTACTTGAGCTGCTCTACGAGCGGCGGGATAAATTGACGGATAAGTATCAAATAGTCACTGCCGTTTGGGGGGAGGAATATCTTGGCGATGTCGATGACGCCCGTGTTGAAAAACTCATCAGCCGGCTGCGTAGCAAGGTTGAGCCTGATCCCTCCGAGCCGTGCTACATCATCACGCGCAGGGGCCGGGGTTATAAACTGTTAAGCAAACCACGATCTACTTGATTTCAGGACGATATTGATTCAGGAGGCGTTGTTCGTTCGTGCGGATCCGACTGCTTGTATTCGATCCTGATATTGCAGGACGCCGTTTGATGCGCGAGGTGCTGAACGCCTCAGACCTTGAACTCACGCTTATCTCAAGAGCGTCAGGCAAGACCGCTGCGGAAGCGGTGAACTCGATGACGCTGGATGGTATCGTCGTCGGATTACCCGCCAAGCTTACCGAACTTATACCTCTTTTTTCTGATATCCAATCTACTGCTCAATGCCCTCCGTTGTTCTTTCTGCACACAGCTCCCTCTCCTAGGAAAGCATGGTTTACAAAAGATAGAGAGGGGCTTCACCAGCTCATAGAGCAGCTGCTTCCCGTGATCAGAGCTTATAAACTCCGGCAGGCGATCGGAAGTCTGCAAGCCTTCTTGGGGCAGGTCAAAGGCAGCGCTCGCACCTTTCTTGCCAACCAGATCACCGATATCCTCGCGGAGCTAGAGATCCCTGCCATGTATGTAAGCTTTAGCGCAGGTGAATATTTTTGGGAACTACGCAGTTCGAATTTCCCTTCTAATGTAGTCTCACAAGTCATCACAATCACCGATCGCTTTGGTGGAGTCAAGACGGCCCCAGATGAGCTTAACGGGGTGTTCAAAAAGCTGTTTAGCGGTGCGGTTGATGATCATACTTTTTCAAGCATGGATTTCTTTAGCAGCTTGATGCCTTTAGCGAGTGAGGCGATATGGCGACAATTAGATAATGTCTTGGCCGTCTCCGCAATCCATGTCGTGGCGATCCGAAGCAATCACGAGCTAAACGGATTTCTATTGCTGGGTTTTTCTCCAAAGGATGCTGAGCGCGATGCCCTGCAGGCTTTTGGAAGGCAATTTAGCCGTTTATTGACTCAGGCTGAGGAGTATGATCTGCTCAGTCAGCAAGCGCGGTCGATGAAAGCGTTGCAAGAGGTAATGCTCGACCTCTCCGCGGTTCGTGATCCCAGCGATCTGCTGGATAATGTACTTAACAAACTTGAGCTGGTTGTGCCATTTGATCTTGCCGGTATCGGCCTCTTTGGGGAGCAGGGCCTGAAGATGCATGCTGCGCGCGGCGAGCCGATAGCCTTTCAAGACCTGAACCCAGCTCGGTCGAAGGATGATGGAATCGAAAACATTGTTGCCTGGCTCGCCGAACAGCAAAATCCAACCCTGATCACCCTCGACGAG
>JASFLN010000351.1:0-3074 GCA_050118075.1 Anaerolineales bacterium | reverse complement strand
ATCACCCTCATTGTGATAACCGCCCGATTCCCAGAAGCCGGGTTGGTCCTCGTTTATAAACTCAATCGCACGCACCCATTTGGCGCTCTTCCAGAAGTACCGTTGTGGAACCAGGGTTCGTAGTGGAAACCCGTGCTCGGGTGTGAGGAATTGACCTTCGTACTTGTAGGCCAGCAGGACATCCTCTTCGAGCATCGCCTCTAGCGGCAGGTTGGTGGTATAGCCTTGTTCGCAGTGCGCGATGACGTACCTCGCTTCCGGCCCGACCTCTGCCAGCTCGACGAGCGTCTTGAAGGTGACGCCCTCCCAGGTTGTATTAAATTTACTCCAGCGCGTGACACAGTGGATATCGCAAACGATTTCCTTGGTAGGCAGCTCGAGGAATTCACTCCAGCTCCAGAGCCTCTCTTGCTCCACGGATCCGAAGATGCGCAGCGTCCAGGCATCCAGGTCTGTCTTTGGAACAGCACCGTGATGCAGAACCGGAAACTTGAGCGTAAGAGACTGTCCGGGCGGAAGTCGACCTTGCTCCTTCATCTGTCGTTCCAGGTTCCGTCGCTTTCCGTCCAGCATAAAAGACCTCCGACAGGTTGGGTTTTCCTACAGTAGCGCAAGGTCGGCTTTGACCATAGATGCAAGTAGTGGATTTATCTAGTGCAAATGCATCATTGTGATCCGCGTTAGCGAAAACAGTTACTCATTTTGATCGAATAATTCGTGGTCGATGGCGTAGATCACGGCTTCCAGGCGGGAGTGGACGTTCAGTTTTTGGAGAATATTCTGGATGTGGTTTCTCGCCGTGTTCACGCTGATCGATAACACATTGGCGATCCTTCGTGTGCTGTATCCTTCAGCGAGCAGATCTAACACCTCAGCCTCCCGAGGGGTCAGGGTTTCGTGATCTTGGGTTGCATGCTCCCCGGAGAAGGGCTCGGAATCGATACCGTGATACTGCTTGGCGACCTGCAGTAATCTTTGCACAAGCCGCGAATCGTTTTTCTTCTGGGATGTATCACGGAACAGGTGAATGATGTAAGGCTGATCACCCGCACGGGCGACATAGCGAAACACACTTAAATTGATCCACAAATCTTGTTCACGCTTAACAGTTCTCAGGTCAAAGCTCGAGACTTGTCTCTCTGAGAGGATCATCTTCGCCACCTGGCAGTACTCATGGCAAACCAATCGATTTTCATCGTCATGGCCCTGCAGCACGCGGTAGCAGTTGATCGAAAGACCGTTGTCCGTATGAAAATCCAGGAACTCCTGTGCGGCTGGATTTGCGTAGACGATCTCCAACTTTTCGTTGACGACGAAAGCTCCATCTGCTGCGTTTCCCAGGGCATTAATAAGCTCGTTCACAGTAATCTCTCCCTGTAAATCAAAGAAGTACCAAAGGCCAAGAAATGAGGATGACACTGAAGCATGGATGTGTAGTCCTTTTGAAATACTTGTTCATATCCCTCACCGATTGGCAGGACCAATCCGGGCTGTGTAGCTATAGATCCGGAGTGTATCCGGAACTGATTACAAAACTGTTATGAGAGTATTGTGTGAGATTACGGCAGCACAACCAATCCATCAGACGATGGACCAGACAAGTGGTTTTCTCAACCAGGAGGGTTGTTTAGCGGGCTTGACGAGCGTGTATTATTCGCGAACTGAATCTCTTCTATAGATTGAACTCAAGATTATGGATCCCAGTAGCCCCGCTCGGTCTTGCGTCTTGTTCCGTCTCGACCTGCGGCGTGCCATCGGCTTCGACACAGCGCACCTCGAATTTGTGATTGCCGGATTCAAAAGGCCAATCATATCTCCAAAGCACCCAGGTTGTCTCAGAGAGCGGCGCACGTAATTGTGCTTGCTGCCAGGCACCATCATCGACGCGGACCTCAACACGCGAGATCCCCCGCGCCCCTGAGAATGCAATCCCACCAATGGGAATTAGCTGCTCGCCTCCGCTCTCATACCTAGCATTTATCGCAACCGTGTCAATAACCGACGTAGTCTGCACCTGAGCGATCTCATCCCAGCTACGTTCCACCCAGTATCCCGGCCGGTACTCGTCAGTGACTTCCACACCGGTGATCCACTTTGGCTGCTTCATTCCGTAGCGATCCGGGATCCAGATGCGCAGTGGAAACCCATGCCCGACTGGAAGGGTGTTTCCATCCCATGAGTAACAGAACATGATGCGCGCATCAGAGCGTATCAACTCCAGATCGACGGTCTCATAAAAACCATCCGCTGAGGTAATGTGAAGATAACGCGCCTCCGGCTTTACCTGCGCCTCTGCCAGAACATCCTGTACCGACGCCCCTGTCCAATGCGTAGTGCTGATCAATGAGGTTCCAATTCGCCCTGATATGCAAGAGAGCGTGACATATTGCTGCCGGGGTGGGAATTTCTCCCGAAAGTCCTGCAGGGTGAGCATCAGTGGGTTGTCCACCAACCCGGTGATGGGCAGAATCCAATCTTCTTCGCGAATGACGGTGGGCTCGACCTCGATGAACACCTGGTAGTGATCCTTTACCGGTGTGTACTCCGGCCGGGTCCCTGGGGCGGGCATTAGCGGGTCGTCGGCATTCGGAAATGGATCCCCTAATGGTCCTTCGCTGAGATGTGCTTCTGAATCCCCGGTTGCAGCCAATAGCCTTCGTCGCTCCGCGGCGGAAAGCACCGCACCAAGACCGGCGCCGACGACGGTAAGCGTGGCTGAGGCCGCTCCAAGCGTGATCAGGAAGCTCCTGCGATTGAACTGCACTTGCTCGAATTGTGTTTCATCGAGCCCCTCTGTCGCTTCAATCCCGGCTCTCAATCGCTTAAATGTAAGCGCCATTCCAGCCCCCCAGCCAAGAAACAGAGCCAGGAGCCATAGCGCGTCTAGCAGGGCGCGCAACGCCGAAGGGCTTTCACTTAATGTGATCGCCACGAGGGGCAGGCCCAGCAGTGAACCTGCAATCAGTCCAGAACCCAGATTGGCATCGACCACCTTTGAGCGCATCAATTGTACGAAGATCGCTCCGGCTATAAACACCAAGCCTACAAATTGAAGCACAGCTATCGCCTGCTCG
>JASFLN010000350.1:0-3081 GCA_050118075.1 Anaerolineales bacterium | reverse complement strand
TGGAATGGCCAGCCCGCTCATCCGGCGTCTGATTTCATTCGGTGGAGGCTTGCTGCTGCTTTTCATCGGCGGTACGTACATCATCCAGACAGTGCGCGGAGCCGTCCAACTTCCGCAGCCAGAAAAAGAAGCACCACCAAGAACATCCGCAACCCTATTGGGTTTAGGGGTACTGACGACGATCTCCAACCCATTCTGGTATACATGGTGGGTCACAGTAGCCGCCGGTTACTTGTCTCAAGCCAGTGAACTCGGTACTGCAGCTGTGGCTGCATTTTATCTTGGACATATCAGTGCCGATTTCGGTTGGGATACGACGCTCAGTCTTGCCACAAGCGCTGGGGTGCGCTGGCTCACAAACCAACGCTATCAAGCCTTGATTCTGCTTACCGGTGCGTTCTTGCTCTATCTGGGATGGGTGTTCCTGCAGAATAGTGGGATGCTTCCAATCGGATAAAGACCACTTCCCGATCGGCCTTCGAACTAAAATAGGCTCCAACTTGATACAGATTTTCAACAAATCGCATTTGTTTTATACATAATTTCAACGTTACTTATACAACTTTTCAACGCATCACACTTACACTGCGAGGCATCTTAGCCCCTTTAGGAGGTTGAATAATGACGCGGGGTTTTTGCCCGGAATGTGACGCAGAAGTGAACGTTGGAAAAGGCGCTAAAATTGGCCAGAAAGTAACCTGCCACAGCTGCGGTGCATTCCTCGAAGTAGTTGAGAGTTCACCGATTGAGCTTGATTGGGCATTTGATGATGAAGAGGAGATAGATTACGAAGACGACGATTACTTCGATGACGATGACGACGATTGGTGATTTGGTCTAATCAAACTCAAAACAGCCATCCGATGCGATGGCTGTTTTTTTTACCCTCCTGGTGCTTGCTTCATCCGCTTCCCCATACTAATTCGCTAAGCTCCACTCCAGCTGTGCTTAATTTCTCTCTCTGGAAGTCCATAATAACTTCAATCGCGTCGTAGGAGAGGGTCAGCAGTTCCACCAACTGCGATTGGTCGATCACCCCACTCTCCGCAGTTCCCTGGACTTCGATGATCGCCTTCTGCGCGTTCATCACGACATTGAGATCGAAATCAGCGCTTGAATCCTCGCCGTAGTCGAGGTCAACCCGTCTCTTCCCACCAATCACACCTGCGCTAACCGCAGCCACAGCGGGCTGAAAAATATCCGCATCGACCTCATTTTGCTCGACGAAACGGTGCAATGCCAGGATCAGCGCCATGTAGCCACCCGATATCGATGCTGTCCGTGTACCTCCGTCTGCTTGCAGAACATCACAATCCACAATACATGTAATTTCGGGTAGCTTTTCCAATTTCACGGCCGCCCGCAAACTGCGCCCAATCAACCTTCGGATTTCTTGAGAGCGAGCGCGAGGCTTGATGACCTCACGCTGGGATCTCGTATGGGTTGCACGCGGAAGCATTGCGTATTCTGCGGTTACCCAGCCGCCTGGCTTATTTTGCTGCTGCATCCATCCCGGCACGCCCTGCTCGATGCTGGCATTGCACAACACGCGTGTCGCACCCATAGAAAACAAGACTGATCCCTCCGGATAGGTGATGAAATCCATTTCAGCACCCAGCGGTCTCAGCTCATTGTGCTTGCGACCTTGCCTCCTGGCAGCATCCATGCGGGTCCTCTCCTCTTGTACGTGTGCGAATTGCGGATCAATTCCTACCTGCGAGTTCTACGTAACGCTCAACCCTTGACGCGATGAAATCTATACTCCCCTGCCAGAAATCTGTACTGCGCAAATCGATACCAAATCGATCAGCTAATTCGGCGGCGTTGCCCTGGCCAGTGCTGCGGAGTAGAGACTCGTAATCCTCAACAAAGTCTTCGCCCCGTTCCCTATAAATCGCAAACAAACCAAGCCCGAATAACAAACCGAATGCGTATGGGTAGTTGTAATAGGATTGATTCGGCGAATAATAATGCGGTTTCCACGCCCACATGTATTGATGCTGATATTCTTGATCTAGACCGTCCCCGTAGGTCTCACGTTGACTCCGCAACATGACTTCATTGAAGTCATCAACGGTCAGCTCACCTGCTTCGCGCCGCTCAAAGACTTCCTTTTCGAAGAGAAAACGCGAATAGATATCAACAATCACCTGCGATGCATTCAGCAGGAAATTTTCCAGAATTGCCAGCTCTTCTTCATCAGATGCCGCTTCATTGAGCATTGCTTCTGTGATCAGCGTTTCATTGAAGATCGAAGCGGTCTCAGCCAGAGTCATCGGGGTTGAGCGCTGCAACATGGTGAGCCCGATATGACACTCATTGTGGAATGCATGTCCAAGCTCGTGCGCAAGCGTCGAGACCTGGTCCAAGGATCCATCAAAGTTGCATAGGATCCGGGATTCGTCCAGCGCCGATATGCCCATACAAAATGCCCCCCCGCTTTTACCCTTGCGCGGTTCAGCGTCAATCCATTGACTTTCAAACACCCTATCGGTAAATGCAGCCAGACGTTCACTGAAAACCTGGAAATTTTTGATGATAAATGCACGCGCCTCTTTGTAGGTAAACGTACGCTCTACTTTACCCACAGGCACAAATACATCCCACCAGGCAAGCTTGTCTTTTCCAAGCAATTGAGCCTTCGCGCTAAAATATCTCCTGAATGTCGGGAACGAAGCCTTCATGCTATCCAACATCGCCTGCAGCGATGCACGATCCAACCGTGAGTGATCCAGTGAGGTATGCAGCGAATCTTCACGACCGCGTCGCTCGTTCAAGGTATTGACCTCACCCTTCACACCGTTCATGCATGCCGCAAGTGACTCGCTCACTGTTTCCCAGGCATCGATTTCTGCCATAAATGCATCTCGACGCACCTTCTCATCAGGGTCATATCGGCGGATATTCTGCAGCGCCGGCATGGGCACTTCCTCGACTTTTCCTTCCCGCTTAAATGGGACAGAGAGCTGTGAAGTCACCGTACCATGCAGCTTCTGCCAGGCGCCCCCGCCTGATAAGGAAAGTTCTGACGCCAATGTCTCCTCCGCCTGGCTCATTCGATACTGAGACTGACGATATGTT
>JASFLN010000349.1:0-3082 GCA_050118075.1 Anaerolineales bacterium | reverse complement strand
GTCATTGATCAACCCAACCGTTGGCGGCGCGCTCCTGGTCGGTCCACGCGGCACCGCGAAAACAACCGCAGTCCGGAGCCTGACCAACCTACTCCCCGATGTGCATCGCAGTAAATGCAACTACGGCTGCCTGCCAGAGGACATTGAAGCTGGCGGAATGGACGCGGTCTGCCCCGATTGCGCCCAAAAATATGCCCAGGGTGAACCTTTGACGTACACCGATCGGGTTCGCCTTATTGAGCTGCCTTTAAATTCGAGGCTCGAGGATGTGATCGGGGGCATCGACGAACGCGCGGCAATTCATCAACGCCTGCGCATCGAACGCGGTATCCTTGCCCGCGCCGATCAGAATATCCTTTACATTGACGAAGTAAACCTTCTCGAAGATGAGATCGTGGATGCCATCCTGGATGCCGCTGCTCAGGGCATCTATACCGTCCATCGCGGTCCCCTGGCAGCCACCTACCGGGCGCGCTTTGTGCTTATTGGCTCGATGAACCCCGAAGAAGGGCATCTGCGGCCACAAATACTGGATCGCTTTGGTTTGCGCGTGATTGTGCGCGGTTTAGAAGATCAGAATGACCGCCTCGAAGCTTATCGGCGATCTATTGCGCATCGGCGAAACCCAAGGGATTTTATCCGACAACATCAAGAAACAAGTGAGCTTATCCGCATCGAACTACAAACTGCGCGTGAGCAGATCCATACGGTTGAGATTACGGAAAAAGTAGAGCGCTTCGGCCAGAATTTAATTCAGGAGTTGGGGATCCATTCGCTGCGTGCCGAAATTACACTTTTCGAAGCAGCACGTGCGCATGCCATCGCTGATGGTCGTACGGAAGTTAACATCGAGGATATTGAGAGAACCGCACGCATGTCTCTGCGGTTGCGCCGCTCTCCATTTATCGACCAGTACCTCGATCAGCAGATCGAGGAAGATGAAGAAATTGACCGCCTTGTGGCGAAGTTCAATAAAAAGTCAAGCTCAAAGCAAGCAGCTGGAACCAAGCAACGTAAAAGCCGGACCAAGAAGACAAAGCCTAAGAAATAGGAAACGGGCTGGAAATCCAGCCCGCAAAATCCTAATATCAATTCCACTCGATTATTGGACTATTTCAGGTGTTCCTCGATATAAGCAACAGCTTCACCGACCGTGGTGATCTTCTGAGCGTCTTCATCAGAAATCTCCCCACCAAATTTCTCCTCAAATGCCATAATCAGCTCAACAAGGTCAAGCGAGTCGGCTTCGAGATCCTCTCGGAACTTAGCATCGGAAGTCACTTTATCCTCCTCGACGCCAAGCAGCTCAACAATAATCTCCTTGATATCTTCAAATGTATCTGCCATGAGTTGTCTCCTTTTCATCCGTGGCGTGATGCTGGATTGTAATCGACGTCCTTCTGCCGATCAAGTTGACACGCACCTTCAGGGCCAGTATGATGGCCCTCTCTCACACTAGGAACACCACACCATGAGCAAAGTTACGCGAACATCAGAGCGAAAGAGTGATCACGTTCGGATAAATCTTGAACAGGACGTACGCTCCGGCCTTTCGACCGGTCTCGAAGATATTCGTTTCAAACACATCGCCTTACCTGAACTTGACTTCGATACGGTCAACATCCGGACCTCGTTCCTGGATAAGGAACTCAACCTCCCGCTCCTGATCTCCTCGATGACCGGAGGCGCGTCAGATGTTGCGCCAATTAATCGAAGGCTTGCAGAAGCCGCGCAGCACACCGGCATCGCAATGGGCGTTGGTTCCCAACGCGCCGCTTTGGAGGACGAGAAATACACCTCCAGCTTCGCCGTACGTGATGTTGCACCGGACATCCTGCTCTTTGCCAATCTGGGAGCCGTTCAGCTGAATTATGGTCTCGGACCAGAGCACTGTCAGCGAGCAGTGGACATGGTCCAGGCGGATGCCCTTGTCCTGCACTTGAATGCATTGCAAGAAGTCCTTCAGCCAGAGGGGGATAAGGATTTCTCCAATCTACTTCACAAAATAGAAGCCGTCTGCAAAAAGGTCGATAAACCTGTCATCGCCAAAGAGGTCGGATGGGGCATATCTGGCGAAGTGGCAAGCAAGCTGACGCAGGCAGGTGTGGCGGTTATCGATGTGGCCGGCGCAGGCGGGACATCTTGGTCACAGGTCGAAATGCACCGGGCTGAGAATAAAGTTCAAGCCGAACTGGCCGCCAGCTTTATCGACTGGGGCCTCACGACAACCGAAGCAGTGCAGAGCGTGCGCTCAAGGCTGCCAAACGTTCCGCTAATTGCATCCGGCGGTCTCCGGGATGGAATTGATGTGGCTAAATGTATCGCCTTAGG
Source organism: Anaerolineales bacterium (assembly GCA_050118075.1). Lineage (GTDB taxonomy): Bacteria > Chloroflexota > Anaerolineae > Anaerolineales > E44-bin32 > E44-bin32. The sequence goes on along the minus strand of JASFLN010000349.1, from coordinate 751 downwards.
AGCCAACATGGGAGGCATGGCCGGGCAGTTCTTGAAATCCGCCGCTGAATCGACTGAAGCAGTTATTGAAAGAATCGAATTGACCGCCATGCAGCTTCAGGTGGTGATGTTCGCCACTGCCTCTGAGTCGATCCAAGATCTCGATCGCTCAAAACTCATCTCCCCATGAACACATCCCAACTGGATTCCAATCAAACCAGCGAGATGTTGTCTGCGATTGAGGCGGATCTCCATGAATCCTTGCAACTGGCAGGCAACTGGCTGCCCCCACTGGTTGTGGAGATGATTCGCTACCACCTGGGTTGGGAAGACCCGCAGGAGGCGACAGGTAAACGGGTCCGCCCGCTGATGACATTGCTTTGCTGTCAGGCTGCTGGAGGTGAGTGGCGTACCATCCTACCCGCCGCAACCGCTGTGGAATGGACGCATAACTTTTCACTTATCCACGACGATATTCAAGACCGCAGCGAAATCCGACGCGGACGAGCGACGGTGTGGAAAAACTGGGGTGACGCCCAAGCGATCAACACCGGGGATGCGCTCTTTGCTTTAGCCCGGCTGACGACGCAGAGACTGGTGCCAAAAATTGCGCCTGATAAGGTTCTCGCGGTCAACAGGATATTGGATGAAACCAGCCTCGCCCTCACACGCGGTCAGCATCTGGATATCTCGTTCGAAGCGCAAGAACACGTAACAACCGACGAATACCTTGAAATGATCCGCGGTAAAACCGCCGCGCTCCTGGGTGCAG
>JASFLN010000348.1:0-3084 GCA_050118075.1 Anaerolineales bacterium | reverse complement strand
GTATGACCGCGGCCGTCAATATCGTTGTTGAGCAGATCGAAGATGTGCTTAGGGTACCCAATCGGGCTGTCCGTCTACGCGACGGCGACCGTGTCGTCTACCTGCTCGAGGACGGCAATTCTGTGCCAGTTGTGGTTGAACTGGGCGCCTCTTCAGAATTGTACAGTCAGGTGCTGGAGGGTGAAGTTGAAGATGGTGATCGTGTAATTCTCAACCCACCATTAGAGTTTGACAGCAATGGTCCACCACCCTTTGTGCGAGGTGGTCGGTGAGCGAAGAGTACGTCATAAAGTCTGACGGTATCACGAAGGTCTACCAAATGGGTGAGATCGAGGTTCACGCATTGAGGGGGGTGGGCTTGCGGATCGCCCCCGGCGAGATCATTTCAATCATGGGACCCTCTGGGTCGGGAAAAAGCACATTGATGAATATTCTGGGGTGCCTGGATCGACCCACTTCAGGCAGCTATTGTCTGGAGGGCGAGCAAGTTGCCGATATGACGGACGATCAGTTGGCTGAGATCCGCAATCGTAAAGTCGGGTTTGTGTTCCAGAGTTTCAACCTGCTCGGGCGTCAAAGTGCGATCAGCAACGTCGAGCTCCCTATGCGCTATGCCGGTGTTACAAACGGACGACGTAAACGCGCCATCGAGGCTTTGGAATCGGTTGGTCTTGGGGATCGAGTCCATCATCGGCCGAATGAGTTATCGGGTGGGCAGCAGCAGCGGGTAGCGATTGCGCGTGCTCTGGTGAACAACCCTGCCATTATCCTGGCTGATGAACCAACCGGCAACCTCGACACAAAATCGGGCGAAGAAATCATGAAAATTCTTTTGGATCTAAACAAAGAGTTTGGGACGACCTTGATCTTTGTCACACACGATCCCGAGATCGCAGATATGACCCAAAGGGTGGTACACCTGCGTGACGGATTGATCGAACACGATCTCAAGACGGAACAAAAGCAGGCCGTGCAAGCTTAATAGGTATGTTTGTGGAAATGGAATCGCCACCTGTGACGGCCAACAATGGGATGGGCTAGGTTGAGATGAACTTCTGGCAAGCATTATTAGAGGCACTGCAGAGCCTCGCAAGCAACAAACTTCGTTCGGCTCTCACCATCCTAGGGATTGTGATCGGTGTTGGCGCTGTCATCGCGCTGCTCGCCATCGGTCGCGGCGCGCAAGACACAATTACGGGTTCGATTAATGGGATTGGCACCAACCTGCTGTTTATCGTTCCCGGGGGCTCGGAGGAGGTCAGCAATCCCAAGCCATTAACGCTTGCGGACGCGGAAGCCATGCGTGATCCGTTTGTCGCTCCATCGGTTACCGGAGTGGCGCCGATCCTTACCCGGGGTGTGGAGCTCACGTTTGCGGGCGAGTCTCTGTTCACGCAAGCATATGGGGTGACACCGGACTATAAGAGTGTCCGCAATGTCGAGCTGCAAGAAGGGGAATTCATCAGCGAAGTTCATATGCTTGGACGAGCCGCGGTGGTTGTCCTCGGACCAGACGCAGCGGATGAATTATTTGGTCGGACAGTCGGTGTCATTGGCGAAACCGTCAGGATCGAGGGTCAGCCTTTTCGTGTCCTGGGGGTGATGGTACCTGTGGGTGGCTCGGGTTTCTCGAATCCGGATGAGTTAATTATGGTGCCTATGACCACCGCCCAAACTCGCCTTTTCTCTAGATCAAGAGACTCGGTAGACATGGTGATGGTGCAGGCGATCAGCGCGGAAGGTGTCTCGGCAGCGACGGAGGAAGTCACCAGCCTTCTACGCAACCGTCATCGAACGGCGATAGGCGAGGATGATTTCACAATTTTCACGCAGGAGGATTTCCTCGCAACCGCGACCTCGATTACCAATGTGCTCACCATATTCCTGGGAGGCATCGCGGCGATCTCTCTGCTGGTTGGGGGAATCGGCATTATGAACATCATGCTCGTCTCCGTCACAGAGCGAACACGTGAAATCGGGTTGCGAAAGGCAGTAGGTGCCCGTAAGAGCGATATCCTGCTGCAGTTCCTCACCGAATCGTCGCTGCTCAGTTTATTGGGTGGCATCATCGGTATTATCCTGGGGTGGGGGCTTTCCTCGTTGGTCGGATTCATCGCTGCGACCCAGGATGCTGAGTTGATCCCGAATATGGGGCTGGATGCGATCCTTCTGGCGACCTTGTTTTCAACTGCTGTCGGGTTGTTTTTTGGCCTCTATCCAGCCAAGCGAGCAGCTGATCTGGAACCGGTCGAGGCTCTACGCTACGAATGATAATTGTTCTCAGAAATCAAAAGGGCAATCACATGATTCCCCTTTTTTGCTTGTAATGCGCTTCTCTTCAGGTTAGCCTGGAGGCGCTTTCACACGCTCTATTGCTTCTCAATCACAGTTTAAGGTGCGGCTTCAGATACTTTCCTGTATACGAAGCAGAGACCTTCACAATGTCCTCCGGTGTACCCTCCGTGATGATCTGCCCGCCACCATCACCGCCTTCCGGTCCTAAGTCAATGACCCAATCGGCGACTTTGATGATATCTGGATGATGTTCGATGATCAGGACCGTGTTTTCCTGGTCGACAAGTTGCTGGAGCACGTCAATGAGCTTGTGTACGTCGGCGGCGTGCAGCCCCACCGAGGGTTCGTCGAGAACGTAAAGTGTGTGTCCAGTGCTGCGCTTAGACAACTCGCGGGACAGCTTTACTCGCTGCGCTTCACCACCTGACAGGGTGGGTGCGGGCTGCCCGATCTTCAGATAGCCTAATCCGACGTTCTGCAGGGTTTCGAGCCGGCGGACCATGGGTGGGAATGCGCTGAAGAACTCCGCAGCCTCATCAATTGTCGTGTCGAGCACATCCGCGATGGTTTTACCCTTGAAGCGCACCTGGAGTGTCTCGCGGTTAAAGCGTGATCCCTGGCATACTTCGCAGGGCACATAGACATCAGGGAGAAACTGCATCTCAATGCGCAGTTGACCCTGGCCCTGACAGGCCTCACACCTTCCACCCCGCACGTTAAATGAGAATCGGCCGGGTTTATAGCCGCGCACTTTTGACTCCGGCAGTTCGGAGTAGAGTGAGCGGATGT
>JASFLN010000347.1:0-3089 GCA_050118075.1 Anaerolineales bacterium | reverse complement strand
CCGTTGTTCATTTCGATGGAACTCTCTTCCAGTAACGATATGTATAGTCAGATCCTGGATGGGCTTTCGGATATACCGACAGCGATGGCCATCGGCGCGACATGGGATCCAGCTTTAGCTTATCAAGCGGGTTCCACTCTAGGCCGCGAGCTGGAAGCTTTGGGGATCAATCTGTTGGTTGGACCATCGCTGGATGTGCTTGAAGACCCAAGGGTATCGCAGTCTGGAGATGTTGGTGTTCAGAGTTTTGGAGGCGATCCATTCTGGGTAGGCCAAATGGGAGAAGCGTTCATCGCGGGCGTTCATGCTGGCTCAGAGAATAAGATGGGGGTGATTGCGACACACTTTCCCGGTCTGGGCAGCAGCGATCGCTCTTCAGATCAGGAAGTAGCGACGGTTCGAAAATCCCTTGAGCAGCTTCGGCAAATCGAGCTAAGCCCATTTTTCGCTGTAACTGAAACATTGCCAGGAGAAGCGCCTGAAACCGCAGACGGTTTCATGACCTCACATATTCGTTATCAAGGTTTTACCGGCAACATTAGAGCTACAACACGGCCGGTCAGTTTGGATCCTCAAGCATTTTCGCAGCTGATGTCATTGGAGCCATTGGCCGCTTGGCGGGAGGGCGGGGGCGTTGCATTAAGTGACTCGCTTGGCGCTCGATCAATACGTCGGTTCCGTGACCCACTTGAGCTCACTTTCCAGTCCCATCTTGTCGCACGTGATGCTTTTCTGGCAGGGAATGACCTGCTGTGGATTGAGGATTTTCAGAATCCAGAGGACCCGGATGAGTACGCGACGATACTTTCAACGCTTTCCTTCTTCACAACAAAGTACCTGGAAGATCCAGGCTTCGCACAGCAGGTCGATCGCGCAGTTCTTCGAATCCTGCGTTTGAAATTAAGACTGTTTGGTAATTTCGAAGCGCCGGGATTATTGCAGCCAGTCAATGATATTTCAATTGTTGGCACAGATCTGGATACCGCGACGGAGATTGCTCGAACAGGCGCCACATTGATCAGCCCGGATCAGGAAGAGATTGACGAGCGAGTTGGTGGGAGGCCACAGATCGGTGAACGCATCGTCTTCTTTACGGATAATCGGCTGACCAGGCAGTGTGCTACATGTGTAACAGAACCAATCTTATCTGTTAATGCGCTTGAAGCGTCAGTTGTTCGATTGTTTGGACCAGGAGGTACGGGAGAAGTTGGCGCTTGGAATTTACGTTCGTTTTCAATGGCCGATCTGGCCAATTATCTTGGTGATCCACCCGATACTGTACCAACGATCCCTCTAAGCGCTGCCGATGACGTCGATCAGGCCATTCGATTTTCGGATTGGCTAGTGTTTTCTGTACTTGATATCGATGATGGAGTTTACGGTACGGAAGCTCTAAAGATGTTGCTTGACCAGCGGCCCGATCTTGCACGCAACAAGAAACTTGTAGTGTTTGCACACGATATCCCTTATATTCTTGATGCAACAGATATCAGCAAGATCGACTTGTTCTACGCTCTTTATGACAATTCGACCCCATTCGTGGACATGGCCGCGAAATTGCTTTTTCTGGAGGACAGTGCAGAAGGTGCATCTCCGGTAAGCATCCCGGGGATTGGGTACGATTTGATTAGCGTCACCTCACCGGATCCGGAGCAGGTGATCCAATTATTCTTAGCAGATGTGTCGGAAGAAGGGCAGGGTGAAGGTTCAGAAGCAGAGCAACAGGGTTTTCAGGTGGGCGATGTGGTGTCTGTAGTCGCAGGACCGATCGTGGATATAAACGGAAATCCTGTCCCAGACAAGACTCCGGTAGAATTTGCCGTATCGCAACAAGTTGAGGGCATCCCAACGTACACACTCATATCGACAACCCTCGGGGGAGTGGCAGAAGCGGATGTTCCACTCGACCGAACAGGGTTGATTTCAGTTACAGCTCAGAGCGGACAGGCTCGGCGTTCACAGACGTTACAGTTGAATGTTCAGCAGGGGATTCCAGCTGTTGCGACAGTGATTTCCCCAACACCTTTCCCGACCCAGACGACCGAGCCCACAGATACACCGACGTCACCCACAGCCACACCGGAAGCGACAGATGGAACAGGGGAGTTTTCTGAATCTGATGATGACTTAATGGGTTTTGGTGATCTTGTTACCGGTCTGGTGGCAGCGATAACTATTAGCCTTGCAAGTTGGGTGCTCATCCCACAAATAGATCCCTCAGCTGACTCTCGCATCAGGATCACTCTGATCACATTTATCACAGCAATGCTTGGCTATAACTATCTGGCTTTTTCAATGCCGGGTAGCATTGCTTTGCTTGTTGTTACCGGATCGGGGGGAGTATTTCTTGCAAGTCTGCTCGCCGGGGCGATTGGTTTTGCTGTTAGTTATTGGGTCATCCGTAGGAAAAGTGCCGCTACGTAAAAGTCGCCAGAAATGCTATTACAACGAGGATTGCGGCAGCACCGAAAAGCAATTGATCCGCTCTCTGTGGAAGTTGTGCTTTGAGGCTTTCAGCTAATGGTTTGGTTTGTGATATTGGGAAAACCATGTCCCGGGAAAACAGCGCTTCTCGGAACTCTCTCACATCGGCGGGGCGCTCATCTGGATGGAGCGCCATGGCCCAATAAACGGCTTCGCTGATTGTCCTGTTAATATCAGGATTGATTTGATGGGGTTTACGCAGTGAACTGGGTTTCAAGAACCGCTGTTTGGCCTCAACCGGGGGGGTATTCGTCAAAAGATGATAAAGGGTTGCGCCGAACGCGTAGATATCGCTGCGTGCATCAGTATGACCCTCATCACCCCCATACTGCTCTAAGGGTGTGTATAGAGCTGTTCCCCGTCCCTGAATCACCGTGATTGTCATCTCATCTGGGATCATTTGCTTTACCAATCCGAAATCAACCAACTTGAGACGTCCTTGAGGGGTTAACTTGAGATTGGAGGGTTTGATGTCACGGTGAATGACCGGAGGCTCCTGGCTGTGCAGATACTCCAAGGCATCCGCCAGCTGCTCCGCCCACGATAAGACGTCTTTGATGGATAGATACGAATTTCGACGTCTGGCTTTGTCCATCAAGGTCTTT
>JASFLN010000346.1:0-3091 GCA_050118075.1 Anaerolineales bacterium | reverse complement strand
GCGCCTGCTTTCGACCTGAACACACCGGGCAAAGGTCTTCCCTTAACCTGAGCAGATTGACAGAGCAACATGCACCACCAAGCCAACCCTGAAGAACCGATCAATACCGAACCTTCCGTCGTGCTTTCACATTTCCAGGCGGAAGAACTGCTCGACGCTCAGGATCAAGGTCTGGAAAATGCCTTTGTCTCACTCGACCTGGGACTTTCTGAGACACAGGTACAGCTCACCGAGGACCAGGTCATCTTTCAATCTGAGACCCACCTTTACTGGGATCAAATTCACGAAATTTACGCGGACGAAAATTCCTGTTTCCTCGTTCGCGACGACGACTTCGAAAAGATCATCACCTTTTCGGAGACTTTCAACCGGGTTTACAGCTTGTTCCCGACCCGCTCTGCGCCGACGCTGCTCGTCTCAGGACTGCCCATGCACAGGATCAGGGGCACCGACCCTCAACAGGACACGCTCACCAAAATCAAGAGCGTCAAACCTATTCTGGGCGAGGTGTTGGACACAGCCACAGGCCTCGGTTACACAGCCATCGAAGCCGCCAGGAGTGCAGAGAGAGTACTTACGATTGAGCTCGACGCGGAAGTGCTTGAGATCGCTCGCTTGAACCCTTGGTCCAGGCGCTTATTTGAAGACCCTAAGATTGAACAACAAATCGGTGATAGCTACGAGATGGTGGAGAAATTTGCAAATCACACATTCGATATCGTCCTTCACGACCCACCGACGATTGCACTTGATGGTGATCTGTATGGAAGAGCGTTCTACAACCACCTCTATCGCATATTAAAAAAGAAAGGCCGCCTTTATCACTATATCGGCAATCCCGAATCTCCCTCAGGGCAGAGCACGACCTCCGGCGTCATAAAGCGTTTGCAAGAAGTTGGTTTCCGAGAAGTGCAAAGGGCTCCCGAAGCCTTCGGCGTGATAGCCGGCAAATGACACCAGCATCGATGTCCAAACGGTCAGACCTAAAGCTCCACCGCATTCCTCTCAGGCTCTCAAATGCATTTCTTATCCAACGGCATAATAAGGGCATCCTGATCGACGCAGGCAGCCCCGGTGAAGCAGACCGGATCCTGAAGAGGCTGCAGAACTTTGGGGTTGATCAATTGGAATGGGTTTTTATCACCCATGCCCATTACGATCACATGGGCTCCGCAGCCGAAATCAAGCGAGCAACAGGTGCACAGGTTGTAATCCATGCAGATGACGCAGATGCACTGGCGGAGGGAGCAACAATTCTGGGAGAAGTTCGCGGGCGTGGTCACTTGACGGCATGGCTCCTGCCTATGGTTGAAAAAATCAACCCTGTTGAGCCAGTCGAAGCGGACGTTGTCTTCAAGAATGAGCAGTTCGTTATTCCAGACCCGGAGATCAAAATCGAGGCATACCACTTGCCTGGCCACACGCTTGGTTCAGCCGGATTGTTCGTCGATGGGACGCACTTGTTCGCCGGCGATTTGATATCCACCACCGGAACTCCTCATCCACAGAGATTTTACGCACAGGATTGGGAGGCTTTAAGGAACAGCTTGATGTACATCCAGGAGCTCAAACCTGCCCTATCCTATCCCGGCCACGGTCCCGAAGCGCTGGAGCTCGAAGGCTTAATGCGATTGCGCATCTAATATAAAACCGTCCATGGGTTATCCCACGGACGGTTGAGATTTACCTACAGCCAGTGTTTTTTAAAGTGTGGTTTAACGTTCACCCATCGCTTCAATACTTCCAAGACCAGAAATCGATTGCTCGAGTTCAGGATCACCATAATACCTGACACTTCCCAAGCCCGTGATGTTTACATCCAGGCTTTCAGTTACCCAAACCGTAGCGCTGCCCGCACCGCTTAAATTGATGTCTGCAATCTCGCTCTCCAGATCACCTGCATCATAAGCTCCTGCGCCACTCACATTCACATCTTGCCGCTCCACAGAACCGGAAAGTGTTATCGATCCCGCTCCGCTCAAGGTCACATCCATGCTTTCGCTCTCGATATCCTGCACTTCGATGTCACCTAGACCCGACAAGAATATGGACTCCAGATCCGTCACGGTTAGGTAAAAGCGAATCGGCCTCGTGGGTCGGATGATATTCTCCCAACGATCTGTGTCGAAACGGATCTCCAGTGTTCGGCCACGAACCCTGGTCTCGATGCGCGGCAGTATGTTATCTTCCGCTTCGATGGTGAGACTCTCTTCAGAACCCTGGGTAACCACCAGCTTGCCAACACCTTCGAATGAGACCCGGTCGAAACCAGATACCGAACGAGCTTCCTCGACAACGACACCTGAGCCTTCCTCGTAGCGAACCGAAATGGTGCACGCAGTTGTCATCAATGTAAATACGCCGATCAACATTAAAAGTTTTTTCAACATTTCAAGCCTCCAAATCGCAGCATCCCTTGCCTCTCTACACTACTTTACGCATGTGGTCGTAGAAAGTTGCAAACGACCGATCCACCGCTTGAAGAACAGCTGAATTCTTCATACGGATTCCTGGAGATCAGTACCCATGGAACTTAATAGAAAACGTCCGGCTGGTAACGCAAGGATGACGAAGTAAATTACAAAACGCAACCCAGGCTATCGGTCAAGCTTGATTCCCGCGACTATCGATTGCCAATATCGAATATTTCACTGCCTTCATGGCCAACGAAAAGCAAGCCTCGTCTGCCGATCAATGGAGCTGCCTTGCTGATGTCGTCGCACCAGATATTAAAAAGGCGCTGCAAAAATGCAGCGCCCCAGGAACGTTCACAGCGGCAGCTCTCACTTCCATTTAATCGTGCATCCCACCGGGCTCGTTGTCTTGATTTCGGGTTCAGCGCCAGATAGAACGGCTTCAATCGCATCTCGCAGGTAAGCAGATACTACATCCTGAGGGTTGTCATAGTTATCATCAATCGCTCCGTGATAAACCAACTCCCGATCAGCGTCGAAAAGAAATACCTCCGGTGTTCGCTCCGCACCATATGCACGCGCAACTTCCTGCGTATCGTCGCGCAGGTAAGGGAAATTGAACCCTTTTTCCTTTGCCCGAATTTTCATCGCTTCAAAATTGTCGTCCGGATATTTCG
>JASFLN010000345.1:0-3098 GCA_050118075.1 Anaerolineales bacterium | reverse complement strand
TTTTAGTCTCGTATGTCAGAGCAAGAGCGCAAAGCCTGGGCTACGAGGCCAAAGAGGGTATCCTCACCCGGGCAGAGCGTTTTGCGGTTTTGATCCCAAGCATCATCCTCGGCTATCCATCTGTCGGGGTTGTAATTGTGGCAGTCCTGGCCAATTTCACCGCTCTGCAGCGCATCCTTATCGTCCGTCGCTTAGCTCGATAATTGAGGCTTATTATGTTCTTTGATATCGACCGTTACGGGATTCATATCGGTCCGCTATACGTCCGTTTCTACGGCATCATTATCATGACAGGGGCGTTTCTTGCATCCGTACTTGCCCAGCGGTTGCTGAAACGTAAAGGTAAAGATCCTGAAATCGTCTGGGACGCGCTGATCTGGGCGCTGCTCTTTGGGATCGTTGGCGCCCGTCTCTATCATGTCTTTACGCCCTCCATTTCGGCAGGCGGATGGCAGCAGACTCTGAATTACCTTCGTAATCCGATTTCGATATTGACCACCTGGGAAGGTGGTCTTGGTATGCCGGGCGCGATTCTAGGCGGTGTGCTCGGGCTTTATATCTACGCACGTAGGAACAACATATCCATTGGATTGATCCTGGACGCGGCCGCGCCCGGTGTTGCACTTGCCCAGGCGATTGGTCGTTGGGGAAATTTTGTCAATCAAGAACTTTATGGACCCCCTACGGATCTACCATGGGGCATTTACATTGAACCGCGTTTCCGGCTTCCGGGGACATGGAATGGTGTGCCACTCTCCGAGTTTGAACGTTTTCATCCTTTATTCTTATATGAATCTCTATGGAACCTGATGAATATGGCACTTCTACTCTACCTTTGGCGTAGGTATGAAGACCGCATAGGCTCAGGTGAACTTTTCCTTGTATATCTGATCGTGTACCCGCTCGGTCGTTTCCTGCTCGAGTTTATCCGTCTGGATTACGTCCCGTTGCTTGGGATCAATCTTAATCAAATCATCATGCTCGCCGTCGCGCTCGTAAGCGCAGTGGTCCTTTATTTGCGTGTGAGAAAGAAGAACACAGAGGCAGTATAGCGAAGGCGTTTATTTGCAGAAGATCAAAGCCGCCAAGTCTGGCGGCTTCTTTTGTGGGATAGAAGTTTGATTGATTGTGGTAGTGCTAACTTGCTATAATGCTTCGATTGAATATGAACAAAATGATACAGACCAAAGATTTAACCAAGCGTTTTGGCGATTTCACAGCGGTGGACCGCGTCAATTTACAGGTCCAGGCGGGTGAAATATTGGCAATTTTAGGGCCAAATGGCGCCGGGAAAACGACCACCATCCGGATGTTAGCCTCCATTCTGAAACCTACCAGTGGTCAGGTGATCGTGTCGGGATTCGATTCGATTACCCATTCGCAGGAAATCCGTCAGATCATCGGGCTGCTAACCGAGCATCACGGACTGTACACACGCATGAAAGCGCATGATTACCTGAGATTCTTTGGTGAGTCATATGGTATTGATCATGCGGATATCTATGCACGCGCCGATATGCTCCTTAAACGTTACGGTCTTCACGAGGCGCTCGATGTGCGCTTGGGTCAATACAGCAAAGGCATGCGTCAGAAGCTCGCTCTAGTGCGTGCTCTATTGCACGACCCTTCCGTTCTACTTTTAGATGAGCCGACCTCTGCGATGGATCCTGCCAGCGCCCACCTTGTGCGCAACAGCATCGATGATCTGCGTCGCTCCGACCGTGCAATCATCGTTTGTACTCACAACCTTTTCGAAGCCGAAGCCTTAGCTGATCGCATCGCGATCATCCGAAGAGGTCAGATCATCGCCATGGATTCAACCGAGGCGCTTAAACGCCGTCTGCTGGGCAATCCAGTCATGGAGCTTCGTGTAGCCACTGAGCTGGATGGGGCAGTAAGTGCTATGCCTCCGGATGTGCGTCTACTGGAAAGGGGTGAGCGCTGGTTACGCTATGAGGTCAAAGATCCCGATCTGACGAATCCGAGTGTGATTAACGCAATGATGACGGCAGGCGTTCCAATCGTCACATTGGCTGAGGTTGAACGCAGTCTTGAAGATCTTTACTTGCGCGTGGTCGAAGACGGAGAGGGAGAGCTGGTGTGAGAGCTGCTCGTGCAGACATCTCTGATGGGATGAACACTTTATCTGGTGCCTGGATCCTGGCGCGTCGAGAAATCCGGGACCAATTCCGTGATTGGCGTATTCTCACACCAATCATCCTGCTGACGCTTTTTTTTCCGTTATTAATGAATTTCACAGCCCGGCAAGCTGTTGATTTCGTCGAGCGGTACGGAGCTCCCGTGATCGGCGATCGATTGATTCCTTTCCTTTTAATGGTTGTCGGTTTCTTCCCAATATCCATTTCACTGGTGATTGCATTAGAAAGCTTTGCTGGAGAGCGGGAGAGGCTTTCACTCGAACCGCTCCTGGCGACGCCGTTATCTGATTCTCAGTTGTACATCGGCAAACTTGTCGCCTCGATGGCTCCACCTTTATCGGCTGCCTATTTGGGCATCATCGTCTATCTCACGGGTCTCTATTTTCGACTTGGATGGGTACCTCAACCACAATTGCTGTTGCAGGTGATCGCGCTGACAACGGTGCAGGCGCTTGTAATGGTTAGTGGAGCAGTTGTGATCTCTTCGCAAACTACCTCCGTGCGCGCAGCGAACTTGTTAGCATCCTTCATCATCATACCCGTGGCACAATTGATCATTGGTGAAAGCCTGATCATGTTTTGGGGGCGCTACCATATCCTTTGGTGGATCATCCTCGCACAGACGCTAATTGCCATCGTGCTCATGCGAATTGGTTTGAGCCTGTTCAATCGAGAGGAACTGCTAGGCAATGAGCTTGATGTTCTCGATCTACGCTGGGTGGGCCGGACCTTCTGGCAAGCCTTCAAGCGAGAGGCGACTTCCATCACTGGATGGTATCGGGGTGTGCTGGGGTACTCTATGCGGCGGATCGGCATTCCTGTAGGCATTACATTAGTGGTGCTGATTGTTGGTTTCGTCGCTGGATACCGATACGCTTCTCTTTTCACCCTACCGACTGATTTATTCGAATGGCAGGCTTCCAGTAATCAATTTGAGGA
>JASFLN010000344.1:0-3103 GCA_050118075.1 Anaerolineales bacterium | reverse complement strand
ATCCTTCACCGATTTAGCTTTACGTAATGCTTACGGACCCATTAATGCTCGCCTGAGAAATGCTTTGGAGCATATCTACAATGGGACTCTTCATCTCAAAGGCATAATCAACGATATCCTTGACCTCGGAAAAATTGAATCTGGGGAACTGGAGATTCATCGTTCAGAATTTGAGATTGACGCCCTCGTCTCAACGGTTGAGGCGTCAATTCAATCTATTGTCGAGGAAAAAGCCCTAGACTTCTCGTTCTGGATTTCACCAGAAATGCCCAGGATCCTGTTAGGCGATGAAGGCCGTATCAACCAGATCTTGATGAACTTGACTTCAAATGCGGTCAAATTTACGGATGAGGGTTCGGTAAATGTTAAGCTTGCGCCGTGCGGGGAAGGATACTGGTCGATTGAGGTAAAAGATACGGGTCCGGGGATTCCGGAAGACCAATATGAGGCCGTATTCCAAGCCTACCGGCAAGTCCAAAGAACTAACGGTGCAAAAAAAGTAAAAGGGACTGGATTAGGCCTTGCGATAACACGTAACCTTGCGGAATTGATGGGAGGCAGATTGGAATTTGAAAGTGCGATCAACGAAGGGACGACGTTCTTGGTCATCCTGCCTCTATCCATTCCAGATGAGGAACCCCAAGATTAGAATATTCCAGTACGTTAAATCATCTCCGATAAACCAGATGTAAAAGCATTTCCTAGTGCGAATTCCAAATTGATTCCTCGATCTATAGCGATAATCTGCATTCTAAAGTCAGCCGATCATTTTTCGACTTCAAGCTCTTTTGGCAATATAGGACATTCAGTGGGTTGTTGAAGTGCCCCTGGATGAGCATAATACTATCGTGGTTGGATTGGCCGGTGGTATGCTGTGAGGGAACCGATGATCCACAAGAAGATCTCAAAAGCTGTATTTAGTCTCGTTATTTTGCTCCTACTATCAGGCTGCGTCATGCCTGAAATTCAATCGCTGGAGGATATTCCCGGGATTGAAAATGTCCCTTTTCTCAACATCGGCGGTACTCCTACGCCGCGACCGGTGCCTGACTTTATCGCCGATCGGGCCATTAATGTCATGAATGCTTCTGCAGAGCAAGATGTGCCCGCGCTGCGTGAAGAGGTGCTTGAGCTATTGCGTTCGCCAGAAGCTGAAGGACCGACGGCCGCACTGCAGGTCTCGAGCGAGCGCGTGGCGACTTACGCAGCGGATAGCGGACGATTTGTCGATGATGTGCGCATTCCCGACCGCTCCATTCTCGAGCATGATATTACGCTGGCCTATGACTTGATCCGCATCCTCTCGAATCCGGACATCAGCGGCGAGCAAATTGAGCCTCTTATCAACGCACTGGAGCGAATCATGCTGGTTGATCGTATGATCGTTGAGACCGCCCGGCAGGACGCAGAAGTGATCCTAAAGTCGGCGAAGGATGCGGGCGATGAGGTATCCCCCGTTGCGGTGAACACTGCCCAGACCGAGGTCGGCCGTGTGCAGCAGGCTTACTCCAGTTTCGAAAATGCCTGGGGACAGGGAGAAGTGCGCAAAGGCTTGAATGTTCTTCTTCCACTCTGGGATGCCGCTGCAGCAGTTCGCAGTGCATGGTTTCTCAAATATGACGAGGATCGCGACGAAGATGGGGTTGTTGATCTGGTCGAATTGCAGTGGGGCTCAGGACCATTCACGCTAGACTCGGACGGTGATGGGCTGAGCGATGAGTATGAGATCAACAATACCATCCCGTACGCCTCACCTGGATCAGCGGACACCGATGGCGATGGGATCCCTGATGCCGAGGAAGATCTAGACCTGGACGGTGTCCCCACCGGTCTGGAGCGTGACTACGGAACGGATCCACTGAAATTGGACACCGACGGGGATGGCATTGGCGACCTGGCGGTCGCCTCAGGAGGGTCCTTAGCAGAAAGCGGCGACCGGGACGGCGATGGGATTTCCGATGAGAGCGAGGAGCGGTTGGGTACCAATCCGGATCACGTCGATACCGACGGTGATGGCACGCCTGATTCACAGGAATGGCACCGCCAGGAGTTTTCGGTCGAAGAATACGGGCTGAACGTAGTATTAGAAGGCTTGGGTGATCAAAGTGGGTCATTCAAAGCGGAGATGATGGTCGGTGCGCCCGGATTCGCAGGAAACATCGGCGCGATCGGCAATTTTATCAACATCCAAACGGGAATGCCGGTGCGCAGGGTCATTGTTAGCATGCCCTACGATGAGAGCCTGGTACCGGGTCAGGACGAGCCTCGCATCCGGCTTTACCGTTATGACGATGTGCAGGGTGTGATGGTGCTGCTGGAAAATCAAACCCTGGACCCGGAAGCCAATCGCATTACTGGCGAATCTCAGCAGCTCGGTCCGATCGGTATCCTTTACCAACCGATCTGGGATGCGGTAAACCCCCAGCAGTAAAGTATTTTCAACACGGAATACAATCCCCGACTCTTCTAAAGAGCCGGGGACCTATGCTATAGCTGTAATGCAGATGTAAGCTCGTCATTCCATCTGCGCTCCTATACTGGAACTGTCTGCACAGCCAGGCAGGAGCGCATGGATGGAACATTCTCTAAAACTCACTCCCAGTGAAGTTGAGCTGCTCAGAACCAACAATGGACCAGATAGCATTCTGTTTGGACATCTTACGCGTAAATTAACCGATGAAAGCTGCTCGATGTTGCCGGTTCTAGAACGGCTATTCATGAAGGCGCTTGAGGCCAACCAGGCTGTAGGTAATTTCATCTTTCAAATACAAGAGGGTCGGCCGAAGTTCGGGGTGAGATCTAAAAAGCGCTTGTTCGTGCGCGTGAATGGGAGCCAATATACGTGGCCTGCTCCAAGTCTTGAAGCCTCACTTAACTCACTGGTACGATCGCTATCGACAGATGAGGGCATGCTGCCTGTCTCTGATCTGCTAAAAGCCTGGTTTGCTGAAAGAGCAATTACGCATTTTCAATCAGGGGTGCGATGGGTTTATGAAGCGTTGGCAGATCGAGGCTGGGTACAGAAAAGAGAAGAACAGCGGCTCAATCTCTTCAGTTTGACCAGCTATGAAATCCCTGCGATCACAAAGGGGCTCTTGGAAGG
>JASFLN010000343.1:0-3107 GCA_050118075.1 Anaerolineales bacterium | reverse complement strand
CAAATCTTCAACGTCGATGCCGAGCGCTGCCGCAGCTTTACCAAGCACGCTCGCCTTTTCGGTTCCAATCAGATCCATCTTGTTTAGAGCGACGATAATGGGCTTACGCAATTCCCTCAATATCCCAAACAGCTCTTGTTCAGGGATTCGTATCCCATGGGATGCATCGTACATCACCACGATCACATCAGCTTCATTGGCCGATTGGATCGCCTTCTCCCTTTCCTCTTTCCCCACCGCTCCCACGGCATCCGCTCCCGGAGTATCGATCAGAGAAAAGATACCCATATCCGATTCTTGAGACTCGCGGGTCGTCCCCGGGACTGCGCTTACTTTGGCACGATCTTGTTTTTCAAGAATCAATCGATTGTAGAACGTAGACTTCCCGACATTGGCTGGACCAACAATGGCAACCCTCTTCTTATCCCCAGCAGCAAAATGTAGATGCTGTGAAGCTTGCTTCAGTAGTTCCCTCCAGCCGCGTGGATCTCCCGGTAGCTGTTTTAAAGTTTCTTGCAGCTCATTGCGTAGATCTTTTGGCAGCGAATCCCACAGCGCCTGGATCTCACCATCCCAATCAGCAAGAAAGCGTCTCGATTTTTCTGTGCTTTTAGATTCCGATGTCATCTAACTCCTCAACACGTCCCATTAATCCACCATTTTCTGTGGATAACTGCTTAGTAACTGTGGATTATCACTCCAAACTGGGGACAACCTTTGATGCATCAGATTGTCACTACCCCCATATGTGCCGGTTTTATGGGAGATAAAGCCAGATGTTCTGTCAGACCTTTTTCTCAATTTGAACTTGCGCGACTACTCCACTTTCCATTAACATCGGCCTGTGGAAACAAAAACATATCAATTGCCCCTACATACAGGGGTTCTTCATTGAATCAACCCCAGATATCAGGGTATGTAGGGGAGGAAGTGTCTCCTATCCCCAATTCCACAGACACTACTATTACTTCTACATAATTAATACTTAAAACTATATGATGGGGATAAGAATAAAGAATACTTAGAATTGGACCTATAAGTCCCCTGAATCTCATCGATGACGATTTTCAGGGGACTCTTTTGGTTTAATTAGGCGCCTTGTTTATATCCAGCCCCGGAACTGCATCGCACGGACGACGCTGTCGATAGCCACAATATAGGCTGCGTCTCGCATGGGAACGTCGTGCTCCTTGGATGTATCAAGCACGGCGTTGAAAGCTTGGGTCATCTTATTATCCAGACGTTCCAGGACTTCCTCTCGAGTCCAATAGAAATTCATGTTGTTCTGGACGCTTTCGAAGTAGGAGACCGTCACACCACCTGCGTTGCACAAGAAATCAGGGATAACAAAGATGCCTTTATCCAGCAGCTTTTCTTCCGCCTCCGGAGTGGTCGGACCGTTTGCCCCTTCGGCAACAATCTGTACTTTGTCACTGATCTCGCCGACATTATCCCCGGTGATTTGAGCCTCAATGGCGGAAGGCATCAGGATTTGAACATCTTTGCTGATCCAGGCATCGCCGTCTTCGGCCGTGTAGCCAGCTTCTTCAGCTTTCTTCCGGTCGACAGTGCCGTAAATGTCGGTAATGGACTGCAGAAAGTGTGGATCGATGCCATCTTCTTTTGTGTATGTAAAAGATGTCTTGGCTATATGATCCCAGCAAGATACAGAGATGACTGTGCCTCCCAGCATATCGACAAAGCCAATCGCTGCATATTGAGCGACGTTACCGAAGCCCTGGATGGACGCTTTGGCTTTGGTAGCGTCGATACCAAGATGATGAAGCGATTCGCGCAATGTATAGATGACCCCATAGCCGGTGGCTTCCGTTCGGCCAGCGGATCCGCCGGCACCAACAGGTTTCCCCGTAATTACACCGGGCTTATATTCACCGACCAGTTTGGTGTATTCATCCATCATCCAACCCATCATCTGTGGTGTCGTGCCGACATCGGGGGCAGGTACATCCAGTGATGGGCCGATATTTTTCCAAATCTGATCTATCCAGCCACGGCAGAGGCGTTCTTTCTCTCCAATCGACAATGTAGCAGGATCTACAGCAACACCCCCTTTACCCCCACCCAGCGGAATATCGGCGACCGCACATTTCCAGGTCATCCACATCGCCAGGGCGCGGATGGTGTCCATCGTCTCGCTGGGATGGAAACGGATGCCGCCCTTAGCCGGGCCGCGCGCGTCGTTGTGCTGAACACGGTAGCCAAAAAATACCTGGATGCTGCCATCATCCATGCGCACAGGGATCTGGAAGCGGAACTCGCGCATTGGCCAGCGCAGCACGGAGGACACGCCATCATCAAGATTGATTTCTTCCGCAACTTTATCGAATTGAGCTTGTGCCATTTTGAAAGCGTTCACGTTTTCATCCTCGCTTATCGTGTTGTGAAATCCTAACGCGTATCGTATGGAAAGATCGAACTGCGCACCCGATGGACATCGTTTATCTGACCATCAAACATCAGATGGATCCTCCTCATGGCGAGATTTCAAATCTGACAGCTCTTTGGACAGCAACTGCTGCACAGTGCCGGGATCGGCTCTGCCGCTGGTTTTCTTCATAACCTGTCCGAAGAACCACTGAGAGACTCCCTCTTTACCTGAAAGGTAGGTTTGCACCTGATCGGGATTTGTCTCCAGAATAGAGCGAATCGTCGTTCGCAGCATATCCTGATCCTGAATCACAGCAAGATTAAGTTCATTGACGACTTCCCGTGGGGAACCTCCGTGCTTAAAGATATGTTCGAGGGCAACTTTAGCGCTGGTTGTGTTGACTTCTCCATTCTCAACAAGTGAGACAAGATCGGAAATATGCTCGGGCATAACGCTTGCCTGGTCGATTGAGATATTGCTCTGGTTGAGAAGTGCAAACAGATCTGTCGAGATCCAATTAGCGATTTTTTCTGCGGGGATTGACGGATCGTTTTCTAGCGCCGCTTCAAAGTATTCTGCAACAGATTTATCTGCTGCAAGGACACCGGCAGTGTACTGGGATAAACCAAGCTCATCTACAAATCGTTCGGTCTTCTGGAAAGGAAGCTCAGGGAGATTCGATTGGATCGTAGCGATCCAGGTTTGAGACACTTCCAAT
>JASFLN010000342.1:0-3111 GCA_050118075.1 Anaerolineales bacterium | reverse complement strand
TCTCTAGACCGGGGATCGAATCGGCGCGCGCCGACTTGCTCAGGACCAGATTGCGGTTCGCCTGATACCCGTCCGTTTGCTGTGCTCCAGGCGCCACATAGATCATCCCTTGCCACACAGAGCGGCCATTTTCAATCAAGCCGCCTTTATAGAGCAGGTCACTCGTCGTATGCGGAGCCATATGGTTCTGCTGCGTGTCATGGTCAAGATGCTGCCGTCCATCTGCGAAATAGAAACCAGACATACGCGCATTCGATCCCTCACCCAGCAGATCGATGTCACTGAAGTTTTTCGTGAGACGGCTGCCGACTGCGCCAAAGATCCAATCCAGATTGGCACTCTGTCCGACCTTTGCACGCTCGTGGGTAAAGTTCCAGGTGTGTTCACCGAGATTCTGAAGTTCAACGAATTTCAAGGAGGCCCCATCACCAACGAAGATCTCCACTATCCCGTTATGCACCGCCTCGCCATCTTCGTCCGTTGGCGAGGCTGCCTCATGCACAAATGTAGCTGAAGCACCTTCTTCAATGACAATCAAAACCCTGCTGAAGTAAACATTGTCTCGACCGGGAGCCCACAATATGGAGTGCAGTGGCTGCTCCAGATGAACCCCCTTCGGTACAAATAGCACAACACCATCTTTCGCCATGGCAGTTGCCAGAGCCGCGAACTTGCCCTCTTCAGGACGGACAATCTGCCCGAGATAATCGGCCAGGGTCTCACTGTGCTCTCGTAAAGCGGTCGCTAGATCGGTGAACAGCACTCCCTGGTCCTCAACGCTAGCATCAGCTTTGAGATCGGGTTCGTAGCCCGGCCGCAGCACCAACAGCGATCCATGCTCATCTCCAAGCAGAGGTTCGAGCAAATCCGGATCAATCGCGGTTGCATCGACAGCTTTTAGATCCACCCGGTCTGCCGGCAACGTACGGATGTCCGTACGGCGCCAGGGTTCATCTTTGAGCGTGGGCATGGGCATGGCTTGATACTGCTCCCATGCCCTCATGCGCGCTTTGGCTAGATCCGCAGGTTCATCGATCGAATCAGAAATCGCTTCGACATCTTTTGCCGAAAACTTAAACTCAGGGGTTGCCTTTTTACGCACGACACGCTTTGAGCGTGAGACTGTTTTTGAACTCATTCCTAGAACTTCCTCATTTTCAAGCTGGACCTCTGATTTCATGCTGGTCCAGGATTATCCAATCGAACCTTCCATCTGAAGCTGGATCAGACGGTTCATCTCAACGGCGTACTCCATGGGCAGCTCGCGCACGAGCGGCTCGATGAAACCGGAGACCACCATGCTGATCGCTTCTTCCTCGCTAAGACCACGGCTCATCAGATAGAAGAGCTGCTCCTCGCCCACCTTGCTTACCGAAGCCTCGTGTCCGACAGTCACCTGGTCCTCATCAATTTCGATATACGGATACGTATCTGAGCGTGAGTGCTCATCCAGGAGCAGCGCATCACAGACGACGTTTG
This sequence comes from Anaerolineales bacterium, assembly GCA_050118075.1. Classification (GTDB taxonomy): domain Bacteria; phylum Chloroflexota; class Anaerolineae; order Anaerolineales; family E44-bin32; genus E44-bin32. The sequence goes on along the minus strand of JASFLN010000342.1, from coordinate 1,632 downwards.
ACTTCGAGTTCACAGAATTTTCGTGGATCCTCAGCAGGCCGCGATACGAAGCCCGGCCGGAGCCTTTGCTGATGGACTTGGAGGTGATTTTGCTGGTCGTGTTTGGAGCCGTGTGAATAACTTTGCCGCCCGTATCTTGATGCTGTCCCTCTGCGGCGAATGCCAGGGAGAGAATCTCGCCACGCGCACCTTCGCCCATGAGATAACAAGAGGGGTACTTCATCGTGACCTTACTACCAATATTTGCATCAACCCATTCATGGGAAGCGTTTTCGTAAACCATCGCCCGCTGCGTGACCAGGTTATATACGTTGTTTGACCAGTTCTGAATGGTTGTATAGCGGCTTCGAGCACCTTTTTTAACGATGATCTCGATGACGCCACTGTGGAAACTGTCCGTCGTGTAGGTCGGTGCCGTACAGCCTTCCACATAGTGCATCTGCGCACCTTCATCAACAATGATCAGTGTGCGCTCAAACTGACCGATGTTTGCGACATTAAGCCGGAAATACGCCTGCAGTGGTAATTCAACTTTCACACCCGGAGGGACATACACAAACGATCCGCCTGACCAAACGGCGCTGTTCAATGCGGCAAATTTATTATCGGTATGCGGGATGACCTTGCCGAAGTACTCCCGGAAAAGATCGGGATGCTTGCGCAGACCGTCTTCGATCGAGAGGAAGATGACCCCTTGTTCCTCCAGGTGCTCAAGCACGCTGTGATAGACCATCTCGCTTTCGTATTGCGCGCCGACACCTGCCAGGAATTTTTGCTCTGCTTCCGGGATGCCGAGCTTATCAAACGTCTGCTTGATCGTTTCGGGTACATCGTCCCAGGACTTGCCTTCCATTTCCGAAGGCTTGACGTAATAGTAGATCTCGTCAAGGTTTAGCGAACTTAGATCCGGACCCCAGGTCGGGATGGGACGCTCCACGAAATGCTTGTAAGCTTCAAGGCGTTTTTCAAGCATCCACTCCGGCTCACCCTTCATTTTCGAGATCTGCCGAACGACTTCTTCGTCCAGGCCTTTGCGGGTCTTGAAGACAGAGACATCCGGATCACTGAAACCGTATTTATATTGGCCTAGACCTTCCAGATGTTCAAGATCAGATGATGTTGCCATGAAATACCTCCACAAACTAACCCGCTACGGCACCGTTTTGCTTCTCGCGCAGCCAGCTGTAACCATGTTCCTCCAGGTGTTCAGCGAGGTCTGGCCCGCCGGATTCAGCAACTTTCCCATCCAGCATGATGTGAACATAGTCCGGCTTGATGTAATTCAAAATGCGCTGGTAGTGAGTGATGATCAATACGCCCATACCGGGTCCCGCTAACGAGTTCACTCCATCGGCGACGATACGCAGAGCATCGATGTCAAGACCGGAATCGGTCTCATCGAGGATCGCGATCGCGGGCTCAAGCGCCGCCATCTGAAGGATCTCAGCACGTTTCTTCTCTCCGCCGGAGAACCCTTCATTCAGGTAACGACCTGCAAATTGATGATCCATCTCCAGCAGATCCATTTTGGCTTTCAACATCGTGCGGAATTCGGGGATCGAAATACCCTTGTCCTCTGGATCAGCCACCCTGCGGCGTGCATTGATTGCCGTCCGCAGGAAGTTTGCCACA
>JASFLN010000341.1:0-3112 GCA_050118075.1 Anaerolineales bacterium | reverse complement strand
AGCCGCTGGGTTTGATCAATTCCTTTTTACGATCCACGATAAAGAAAAAGCCATCCTCATCCATGCGAGCGATATCGCCTGTGTAGAGCCACCGATCACGCAGCGCGTTGGCTGTCTCTGTGGGCATGTTGAGATACCCCTTCATTACCTGTGGCCCTTTGACCACCAGCTCACCAATTTCCCCAGTGTCCAATACAGTGACGCCGTCATCTAACGAAATGATGCGGGCATCAACATCTGGAAGCGGAACCCCAATGGAACCTTCTTTGTTCAATCCATAGAGCGGATTACAGTGTGTTGCGGTTGGCGCTTCAGAAAGACCGTACCCCTCAACCAGCTTTCCACCAGTAAGCTCCTCAAATGTCACCTTGGTCTCACGCAACAGCGGAGCGGATCCCGAAATGCAGCCGCGAATGGAACTTACGTCAATATCACCCGCCTGCACTTTGGGATGGTTGTTGATGGCGTTATACATGGTGGGGACGCCAGGGTAGATTGTAGGGCGATATTTTTCGATCGAGGTGAGCACATCTTCCATATCACGGGGATTGGGAACCATGACCAGGCTTGCCGCCGATGAGATTCCAAGGCTCATGCCTGCGACCAGGCCATAGACATGGAACATCGGAATAGCCATCAGTACCGTTTCTTCACCGCGCACAATATCTGGCATGAAGTTCCTGATCTGAAGGGAATTGGCGACAAGATTCCGATGCGAAGCGATCGCCGCCTTAGACAAACCTGTCGTGCCACCACTGTATTGATAGATGGCTGGGTCATCAGGTGTTACTTCAACTTCAGGACGATCCTTAGGTTCGTATTGTGCGAGCACATCCTGAAGCCAATAATCACCTTCTGCAAGTTCAACTCTGTGACCCTCTTTCTTCTCTTTCAAGAGCGTAAAAAGAAAGCGCAGCGTACCTGGCAAGTATTCCTTGATGTTGGTGACAATCAACTTTCTAATCTTGGTCTTGGATTGCACCGATTTGATGGTGTTGTAGAAATTACTCATCACCAACATATGCTCAACGCCGGCGTCATTCATCTGATGCTCAATTTCCCTGCCGGTGTAGAGCGGATTGGTAGCCACCACAATGCCACCAGCCTTCAAGATGGCATAAAAGGCCATCACAAATTGAGGTGAGTTGGGCATGAAAATCGCAACAGGCGTGCCCTTCCTTACCCCCATGTCTGCCAGAGCTGCGGCCAGCCTATTGCTGAATGCATCCATCTCACCATATGTGATTTTCGCACCTTTAAAAATGGATACCGGACGATCTGGAAACTCTTCCGCTGCTTCTTCAAGAAATCGGTGGAGGGGTACTTCGGGGTAATCTATACTTCTCGGGACACCATCGTCATAGTGCTGAAACCATGGATGCTCATCCATTCTGCTCACTCCTTTGCCAATTGGCCAGCGACAAAGACGAATATCTTACCTATTTTATACAACGGAACGCCCTAATCGCAAAGTTTTGAGTGATATAATCCTGTTTTGGCAAACAGGTGTACACGGTAAATCTCGTCATAGAGTTTTGCAGCGTGCTCCTTTTTCGATACTGTTTTACCCGCTGATGGTGAAAAGCGTCAAAAATATTGGCTATGCGAATTAATTTATCAGGAGTTAATCAATGAAACCCATGGATGTCCCCGGCGAGAAAGCCAAGGCATTTCTCAAGCGCGATAGGGCAATCGTGTCACAATCCTACCCGCGTGCATTCCCATTCATGATGGATCATGGCAAGGGCTCGGAAGTCTGGGATGTGGATGGCAATCGCTTTGTCGATTTCGCGGCGGGCATCGCTGTGTGTTCAACGGGTCACAGCCACCCCAAGGTGGTTGAAGCCATAAAAAACCAAGCCGATAAATTCCTTCACATCTCATCCGATTTTTATCATCCCGTCTGGGTTGAATTTTCGGAACGCCTGGCCGCAACGGCGCCCTTCACCGAATCTGCGAAGATCTTTCTCGGAAATTCAGGGACCGAGGCTGTTGAAGCAGCGATCAAACTTGCACGCTACCATACAAATCGGCAGCACTTTATTGGTTTTTATGGCGGTTTTCACGGGCGAACCATGGGCTCGCTTTCCTTCACGGCCAGTAAGTCGCTCTACCGCAACCGGTTTACCCCGTTGATGAGCGGTGTAACACACGTGCCTTTCCCCGATCCGTATCGACCGGTGTTGGCGTACGATGAAGGGGAGGACTACGGAGAAGTCGTTGTGCGCTATATCGAAGACATGGTTTTAACAAAAGCCATCCCTCCAGAGGATTGTGCAGGTATCCTGGTGGAACCGATTCAGGGTGAAGGCGGCTACGTCGTGCCACCGCCCGGCTTCTTCCCTGCCTTGCGGCGCTTATGTGACAAGTATGGAATATTACTCATCGTAGATGAAGTCCAATCTGGCGTCGGTAGAACCGGTAAGTGGTGGGCTATTGAGCATTGGGGGGTGGAACCAGATATCGTTGCTTTTGCAAAAGGTATCGCCTCAGGCATGCCGCTGGGAGGCATCATGACAAAATCCAGCGTCATGGATTGGCCCACCGGAGCGCATGGAAACACATTCGGGGGTAATCCGATTTCCTGTCAGGCCGGTATCGTGACCCTCGATTTGATTGAAAATGGATTGATGGCAAATGCCGCTGAGCTTGGGGAATATATTCTCGACGCATTAACTGAGCTGCAGGGAAGACACAAAACAATCGGTGATGTGCGCGGTAAAGGGCTTATGATCGGGACAGAATTTGTACAAGATCGTGAAACCAAAAAACCGGCATCTGAACTGCGCAATCGGATTGTTGAGGAGTCCTTCCGACGTGGTCTGATTACCCTTGGGAGCGGAAAGAGCTCTATCAGATTCGCGCCACCATTAAACATCGATAAGAATTTGGTCGACGAAGCGCTCAAGATTTTTGACGCTGCGATTAGCTCGGCATCTTCTTCCTGAATCCCATCCAATGCTGCCCGATTTTCGTATCCGCCAGCGGGACTATCTGCTTGAGATCAGCCGCGCATTAACCGAGGAGCTCGACCTTAAGCGCGTCCTGTCACGCGTCCTTCGTGTATCTGCCGAACTGCTCGGTAGCCATGCGGGTCTTATTGCGCTGCGAG
>JASFLN010000340.1:0-3116 GCA_050118075.1 Anaerolineales bacterium | reverse complement strand
ATTGCTCGCCACGGAAGGTAATGTGTTTTGATCGTGTCCTGGTGCAGGACTTCACCGGAACGAGTTACGGTGCGGTAGACGACGACATCCATGCCGTCTGCCTCGTAGTCGATCTGCTCGATTTCACCCTTATCGAGATCTGAGTTCTCTTTATACAATGGTTTAGGCGCTTCAACCTCGTCTGAGACGCGTCGGGACCATTCTACAGAACGTCCGTCGGAGGTTGAGTAGAACTTCCAAAGCAGTTGGTTGCCGTATACATACGTTTCAAGCAGAAGCCAGGAGTTGGTGTCGTTGCGGAACTTAAAGTCGACCAAAGGTACAAATACGGTCGCGTCCAACCCGGGCCCGGGCGAACCGGGTCCCTGCTCATAGTAGCCTACGCGATATGCATGGGGATGCCGTTCAACGAGTTCATATCCGCCGAAGAACGCTGCCCTGAAGAGTGTCGTGCTGACCTGGCAAACACCGCCTCCGACACCTTTTATCGTTCGATCTCCGTATATGATGAGCGCTTCAGCGTAACCATTGTCGAGGCTGATATCACCCAGAACATCGGCCATCGAGAGCGTCGCTCCCGGGGCAACGAGTAGACCGTGAAAAGCCGACGAAGCCGTCTCGATATTTTGAATGCGGCCAGCGCTAGAGCCGTAAAAGTAAGTTGAAACAACACTCACCGCTTCACTGATGTCGAGTTGCTCGGCGGTGGCATCGGATTTGACCTGAGGATCCTCGAACTCAAACGCCAAAGCGATATTGTGCTCTGCCTGGTTTACGCGGGTCTGGACCGCTTCGATTGACGCGTCGACATCCATCATCCGACCGATCACAGCAGGTTCAAGCAGATCGAGTTCGCGCGTATCGTCGTTGAAAATGAAGCGGGCATTTTGAGGGCTGCGCTCCAACTCCGGTGCAAGTGGTTCCAAAAGCTGCAGCAAAGCCTCCCGCTCAAGCAGGATGCGGTAACTACCCGCTTGATCGTCGATCTCAAAGCGCATCAGTTCTCCGGCAGTCTCAGGAGTGAGCTCAAGCCCCTCGTAATCCTCGGCGGTGAAGACAAGGGGTTGAGTCAGGAGCTCACGGGCTCTCTGGGCTGTTGCGCTTGAATCAAGAACCACAGGAGAGGTCTCCTCGATGACCAGCGGGATGACGGCGTCGTGCATAACAGCGACCGGCTGCGCGATCTCGGCGAGAGTAGCATCGATATTCACGCTGCGTCCGATTTGACCGGGGGTCGCAGTGACCTCCGTCCCTGAAACGGAAATCATCGCCTCGATCGTTGGACGGTCGATTTCAGTCGCGATACCGCCCAGGAAATATGCGCCCACGACCTGGTCAAAGCGCACAACGGGAGCTATTGGATGACCGAAATACCAGGCTTCAAGCTGCTCCTCGATGCGGTTAAAAAAGCTGCCCCGACGACCGATGGATAGTGATTGTGCGGCCATTTCCTGTGCATCGACCTCGACACCGAGTTGACGTGGCTCAAGCATCCAGGCCCGGTCCCCGTCTGTAAGGACAATGCTGCCCTGTTCAGGGTAGGGATACATTAAATGGACCTGTTCGGCGATCTGTTCGGCGTTCATGCCGCCTACAGGCATACCCTGCACAGAGACTCCGGGCAAGGCTTTCTGGATATTGAGAGCGCGCGCAGCCAGGATAAAGAGGAAGATCCCTGAAAGTAAGACTACAACCGAGGTGAAAAGCGCTGCCAGGACGCGCGTCGTCCAGGTCAGGAATTTCGAAGGTTGCTTTGGGAATGCATCGACCGAGTTCATTGCCGCTCCTTATGGACGCGGATTATATCACCTGAGATAGGTGTGTTTAGGCGCGTAGATTACAAGTTCAATGCCAGTTTTTCAGGGGCGAAGCCAAACTTCGACGCTCGAATAATGTGAAGGTCCATCGATAACGGGGTGAGGTTCAGCAACGCCGATGCGTGCCCATTGGGGATAGGGTATATCGTACTCAACGTCGACAGAAAATGAGCCGATATGCCCCTCTGCGGGCGACTCAATTTCCGTTTCTGTTGAGCCCAGGACGTTGTTTGATCGGTCCAGAACCTGGATGATGATTGGCCCACCGTGATCCACCCAGCCAGCACCTTCAACATGCACAGTGCCCCCCTCAACGATCGCCTCCTCGCGCGGTGTGAAGATGGCCAACTGCTCGGGGCCGTGCAATCCGGGATAGATTTTCTCTGAACCCTCGGAAAGCAGGGTCACGCCGATCGTATTCACATGTTTAAGATTCCCATAACGATCACCGAATGAACGCACCTGGAGCCAACCCGTTTCGGCGACAAGCGAGATTTGAAAAGGCATCGTCGTGTAGAAAATGCCCGGGGTGCCGGGATAGGAGTAGAGCCAGGCATAACCCTCGGATAATTTTCTTCCATTCTCGCCGAAAAGCGTAAGCTGAACACGGTTGTTCCGGCTTGGTCCACCATAACCATCCACCCTAACAGCCTGGAAGGCGAACGAGCCAGGTCCTGGTGCGAAGAGGGCCAACTCCTCCAGTGGGACCCCGAAGGGAGGTGGCCCGATGGTGGGCGTAGCGGCCGGCTCGGATGGTTCGATCACGATTGCAGGGGTGGCCTGGGTCAGCGGTGCGGGGCCTGTCGACTGAGCCGAGAGCTCAGAGGGCTGCGAATCTTTGGTCGCTGTTGCCGCGTCAGCAAATTGGCTTGGGGTCGGCCGGGCTGCAGAGCTCGATGTGCAGGCAGAAGAGAATAGCACACACGCGATCAACAGTACCAGCATGACGTAGAGGGACCTTGATGCCCGTGGATACATTTATCGGTTCTTACCTTTCAGAACCTAACCGAGGCTTGACCAAACGTCCAGTTTGGCTGTCACCCGCCGAATGACCTCGTCGGTAAACTCTGTCGTTGAGGCCTGGCCGCGCATGTCCGGGGTGGCGATGCCCTGATAGACGGCTTCAAAGGTTGATTCGTATATTGCACGGGATGCTTTTTCCGCCGACGGCAGCTCAATATAGGAGAGCAGACCTGCTCCGGCCAGGATCATCGCCATCGGATTGGCGATGTTTTTCCCTTCCAAAGCAGGCGCAGTTCCATGCGGTGCCTCCGAAACGACCGCAGCAACGTGGGTGGC
>JASFLN010000339.1:0-3122 GCA_050118075.1 Anaerolineales bacterium | reverse complement strand
GATTTAGGGTCACTGGCTGCAAGATTGAAATCAGCAAGCGGATGGACTTCATAGTTTCTCAAACCGGTGATTCAAGTGCATGGGATTATGTTCGCAGTGGGCGCATGACCAAGTGACCCTAATTGTTGCATGTCATTATTAAGTGCGATGGCATTGTCCTCTGGGCGAGAAAAAGGGGAGGCGTGATGTTGGATCTGAGCGACGCAATGCGTTAGAGGCTCGGTTTGTTTGAGATTCTGGGTGCCTGATTAATAAACCCCTAATCCCCAATTACCGGTTCGATCTCCTGCCAGGTCTGACCACCGTCGGTGGTGCGAAGGAAAGCCACCGGGCGGAACTTGTCCTCAAGATAGTAGAAGTTCGGTACCGCCCGTTGGGGTGGTTCGAGTGCGAGCGCCCAGCCCTCGATTTCACTCACGAAGTCTATCTCGCCGAGCCATGCGACGGTCTTCACCTCGTTCCAGGTCGTGCCGCCATTTTCGGTTTTTTCCAACCGGAATAAACCGCTCTGCAGGTCCAGAAGGCGCCAGCCGAACTGGTCGTCAAGGAAGTCCATGCTGACCACGTTCGGAAAGATTTCCGTATCACCATCCCGAACTAGCGCGTAATAATAGTAAATCCAATAATTAAAGTGCCAGCCGAAATCAGGATGCAGGTCGGTAGGATAATAAATCCGGCACTCCCGGGAGACACCCATAACACCATCAACCAGTTGATCGGCGTCTCTGGAATCGCAGCGGTAACTGTATGGGCTGTAGAACTCGTCGAGCTCGCTCAAGAAGAGCCGGCTGCGTTGTGCTGCCCTCTGAAATGTTGGTGGCGGGCTCTCACCATGAAAAAGTTCCTGGGGTAGGGGTTCTTCCGGTGACCAATTTCCTTCGGTGGGCGGCAGGGCATCCTCTGAGTTAACTTGCTGCATAACAGAAGGTGGAAAGGTCCACCAGCTGAAACCGCCATCTTCAGTGCATATGGCGGAACCCCCGACTTCAACTGCACAACCGTTGTTGTCATTCTTCATGTGGATTGATTCCAGTCGTAAGACCTGGCCAGACCATAAGCGGTCATCGTAGAAGCGAGTTTCGATCTCGGTGCGGTTCTCCCCGCCATCTGTGATGTGGATGATGTAGGATCGCTCTTGATCTAGATCTGTTTCCCAGGATTCCGCCGGGAAAGATTGCCAGGTGATGCCGCCGTCCCGTGTTTGCTCCAGGGTGGGTGGATCCATGTCTGCTACGCGCCATCCCGTCTCCGCATCGAGGAAAAAACTGTCACCCTGCTTGGTGAGGGCTGACCAGGTCTGGCCGCGATCAAGTGAGAAATAGTAACTGCTGAACAAAGCTGAATCCCGACGGGGTTCCCACCGTGTCAGCATCATCAATGTGTCCGGGTGTTCAGGAGACTGTATAAAATTTGATTGGTAGGAAACAAAACGGGTCTCATTCTCGGGCTGAGCTTTGATTGTCTCGAGCAAACCTTCAGGCGCCGGCAGGTAGACTGTCTGCCACGAAAGACCACCGTTACTCGTCACCTTCATTCTGGGGTGACGTCTGGAAGGGATGTCCTCGATCGGTTCTCTGACGATTCCCGTTGCTGGCTGCAATCCATAATATTCATTGATAAACAAAGGAATGTTAACCAAACTGGTATCGACCGCATTCTCGGGTGGGGGCAGTGGTAATTTTTCGTAACTTTGCCCACCGTCGGTTGTTCGATAGAACTCATACCCGGCGTAGTTGCGTCCCGAGCGGAGCATCAAAAACCAGCCATGCTGTTCATCAACGAACTGAATTGAGCTGGTGGAGCAATCCACCCGCCAAGCCAGGCAGGATCTTGGCGGTGTGAGTGTCTCCCAGGAAAGCCCTCCGTCGTTGGTCCGCCAGAAAACCTCCGGTAGATCGCACTCGCCCCAGGTGGGACTGCAGGAGGGAAACACCAACGCGTTGTCCGCATCGAGAACGGTGAAACGGAGATAGCCCCAAGCGTTCCTGTAGCGGGGGTCAACCCGTAAAGCTTCATAGGATGGCGGCGTTACATTGATCCAGGTCGATCCGCCGTCGGTTGTCCTCGCGAACCAGCTGTGCTTTGCGTACCGCACTCCTTCGAAGGCAAAGGTAGCCCACCCATATTGGTCATCAAGCATATGCAAGCCGTATATCTCGTAATCTTCGGGACCTGGTACTGGCGTGGCAGTCGGGGTGCCGGCGGGTGTGCTCGTCGGCTGGAATTGGGTCGGGGGAGGTGTGTAGTAGTAGGTAGGGGGCACTGGCGAAGCCGTGCCAGGTAGATATGCGACCTGGGTTGGTGTATCACTGGTTTCTTCTTGGATCCTCGCGGGGATATCGGCATACACAATCAGATCCCCATATACGCCGTAATCTGTCCAGATCCCATCTGCGTTTGGATCTTTGCCTGGCGAATCGATGACGACCCTATCGATGCTCAGTTCCACGGCGCGAATCTCGAAATCAGAGAAGTCGGGATGATCGCTTACCGGTCCGGGTTTCGCTGAGAAGAATGCCGATTCCATCCGAGACGAAGAGCCACCACCGGAGGTCGTTTCGACCTTGCTGAGCACTCTTCCGTCGTGTCCATCGGTGAGGAAACTGACCGCGTTCTCAAAGGTGGTGCCTGTATCGAGCAGATACACTTGGCTGTCCTGGGAGGCAGTCAAGCCGAGGTCAAAGACGATCACGTTGGGCTCGGCCCAATCGGTGAATTCAATCCTGAAGCTCAGCTCGTCGGTGACGCCAGCCGTTCCACCTTCCTGGTTGATGACGGAGCGGATGGCGACGGGAGTGGGCGTCCAGGCAGGTGGCAGGGCTGCAGCTTGTTCCGTGTTCAGGGCTGGCGACGTCGTGGTACAGCAGGCGAGCAGGAACGCGAGCAGGAGAAGCGGGATGAATTTTCGCATAGGTGTTCTCCGCGTGGAGATCGCAGGCAACGATTAGTTTGATCTTAGCGTATTTTTATGTAAGGAGGAAAACAAAATCTTCTGTTTGAATCGATTTTATTTGGGTTCCCAAATACCCCCTGCTGTCATTCTGATATTGAAGGCCGAGGATAAATCTCCGACCGCACCCTCACCTCCACCCGAATAGGATGAGAAATGTGTTACTTCCGCA
>JASFLN010000338.1:0-3122 GCA_050118075.1 Anaerolineales bacterium | reverse complement strand
CCTTGTTTCTCTGCTCGGCGAGCGGTAGATCACCTGTCCAGAGCGCCAGCGATCCTCGACCACTGACCGCAAAGGCGCGCAGAACGGAATCACCCATCGATTCGGTCGCCTGGACTGCCCGCTCAGTCCATTCGCTGCCTTCCTGCAGATAGCCACAGCGATACCAGAACCAGGTGAGTTGAGAAAGAACCGCAAGGAGCTGCAGTGTGACGTCTTCGAGATGCTCGAGCATCCATGCCATCACCTGGCGGTAATTATCATGTTCCTGTTCATAGATGCGCAGCCACAGCGCAGAATCAGGCCCGTAGATTCCACTCTCCATACCCCCATCAGCCAGTTGGGTGAAATAGTCGCAGTGCGCTCGATGGAGCTCTTCCAGGATGCCTGCTTCGGCGGCTTTTTCCAGTGCAAACTCCCGGATCGTCTGGAGCATATCGAAGCGGGGTTGTTCTGTGACAGATCTCACCGGAAGGATCAAGCTGTTATTGATCAACGTTTCGATGCCCAGGAAAACGTCCAAATCTTGCATGTCGCTGCAGATCGCTTCGGCGGCTTCGAGTGTAAAGCCCCCGGAGAAAATACCCAGGTGGACGAATAAGCGCTGCACATCGGGTCCAAGCAGTTGATAGCTCCAATCGATGGTGCCTTCCAGCGTTTGCTGCCGATCTGGGATGTCCTTTGCCTGGCTGACCAGGAATTTCAGCGCTTGATCCAGGCGTCCCAACAGAGCTTCCGGTGAGAGCAGTTTGGTCCGTGCGGCAGCAATCTCGATCGCGAGTGGAAGGCCATCCAGGCGCCGGCAGATCTCTGCGATCGCGGCCTGATTCGATGCTGTAGCTTCGAATTCGGGCTTGACGGTTTTCGCCCGATCGATGAAGAGCGCTACCGCATCGAATGAGAGTGTGTCCTTCTGGACTTGTGCAATTTCAGGAGGTATCTCTAAAGGGGAGACTGGATATTCATGTTCCCCCCGCAGTTGAAGCGGGATGCGGCTGGTGACCAGTATGGTCAATTCAGAAACGGCCGAGAGCAGTTCAGAGATATCCAGGGCGGCTTCAACGACCTGTTCAAAATTGTCGAGGATGATAAGGATTTCTTTGTTGGCCAGGTAGGTCTTTAGTTTATCCAAGACATCCTGACCACCACCCTCGCGGATGCCGAGCGTATGAGCGATCGTCGGCATGACCAGGCCTGGATCAGTGACACCAGACAGATCGACAAAATATACTCCCGAAGAAAAATCATCCTGCATGCGGTATGCAGCTTCCACGGCGAAGCGGGTCTTCCCCGTGCCACCAGGACCGGTCAGAGTAACCAGGCGTACATCGTCTCGAAGCACAAGGTCTTTCAGCCCGTCAACTTCTGCTCGCCTCCCAATGAAGTTGGTTAAGGTGGATGGCAAATTGTGCCGTTGTACGGATGGTGTTGTGAGCTGATAGCCCTGTTTATTGGAGTCCTTGCTGGTGATGAGTTCAGTGGCTCCGGAAGGTCCCGTGAGCCCGAATAAGTTGAGGAATTGCTTCAAGTTGGCGGCTGCGTAGATCAATCCAGCAATGCGAAGCTCTTCCGGTATCCCGGCTTTGTGAGTGTAGCCCAACCCTGCTGCCGTTCCGGCTAGCCAATATTGTCCCCAAAGGTCATCATGAAGGCTGGGATGATTTGCGTTCACCCAATCTGCGAAAGCCTGCCTGGAGGCGCGTACCGCCGCGTTGACACCGGCCATCTCAACCGGGGTTTGATCAACCTCGAGTAAGTCGTTTTCGCTGTAAAGGTTGATCAAACCGATGACGCTGTCCAGTGAGCTGCGGTTTAATGCATCAATGAGGTAGGACATTTCAAGATAGCGTTGGTCGAACAGGAGTGGGATCGATGGCTTGAAGAGGGCGAAATCGATCAAGTAGTATCCCGCCAGTTCATCATCTCGAGAAAATCGGGCGAGGATGTTGTTGGTATTTAAATCGCTGTGCTGTAGGCCGATGATGGCATCCAATGCGCGCACGGTTCCCCACGTATCCGGTTGGCGCGCGTACAGCAGCGGGTTGGGCAGCAGCTTTCCGTTGACGAGGAAGCCTGGCGAGTCCTGCGGAAGCTGACACACCTCCTGGATGAAGTTTTCTATTTTTTGCCCGGACTCAAGACGGAATCCCAACCATGCTGCCAACAACTCCTGAGGATGTGTGAACGTTTCGATCTTGAGATTTTCATTCCATTTATCCAGCAGGACATGGTTTGTCTCAACAAAAAGGCGTTCCAGGTGGCTTTGTCGGCGGTAGCTTGAAAGCGTTCGGAAATTGTGCAGCGATTGGCCTGCAATCGTATAGAAGATCGCTAGGGCTCCATCAGCTGCGACCCGGTCGAATGCCAAATCGGGGACGTAGGTGCTGACGAAACCGGCTGGAGAGAGCTCCTGCACTGTTTTATGACGCGTGATCTCATCCGAAGTGGCTTGGGGTCGGACCCGATCGAGTTTGAGAATCAGGTGCTCGACTTGATCGGTGTCCTTTCGCGCAACGCGTACGAGGAAAATCGCGGCTCCAGAACGGCCACCGCTTAGCTCCTGCAGGGGGGTTATAGTGATACCGTGTTGTTTTTCAGCCAGCTCGATTGCACGCTGAAATTCTGATGAGAGGGACTGAAAGTTTTTTGCCAAATCAACCACGAGTTGAACGTTCTCCCTTGGCGAGGTGAGTTGTGGTTTTGAATGGAACGATTATAGCAGGATCGAGAAGGCTGTTCCTATATAAGCATACGTTTCCTCGCTACCTGAAGGTCCGCATGCCAAATCCCTTCATTTTGTCATTCCGAACGTAGTGAGGAATCCTCCTGCCCGAAACGATCTCCGATTCGATGACTGGCTAACGACCTTCCTCTCCTCGGGATGGGGAGAGGAGTAGAGGTGAGGGGCTGTCGGTTATGGTTCCGAGTTCGATGGCTTTGCCATGGACGTCAGCAAAATGAACCGCTCCACATATTCTCCTACCGGTGATTCAAGCATATAGGAATCAGTCTGCAGTGGGCGCATTGCCATGCGCCCTTACATGTTGGTTGTCATCGCGATAAGCGTCAGCAAGGATGCGGCATCTATCTTGACCGACATGAAGGTGGGCGAAGATGCGGATTGA
>JASFLN010000337.1:0-3129 GCA_050118075.1 Anaerolineales bacterium | reverse complement strand
TTCAGCCGTCTCCTGTGGGAGGTGGAGAACCTGGGCGATGTCGTTGGTAATATGTTCGCCACCCACTGGGATAACCGCGGTATGCCAGACTGCACCTTCAATATAGATGGCGATATCGGTCGTCCCCCCCCCGATATCACATAGCATGACACCCATTTCTTGTTCGGTTTCACTAAGCACCATACCGGCTGAAGCTAACGAGCCCAAAACCCACCCATCGACCTCAAGTTCGGCCGCATCTATGCACTGCTCCAGATTTTGCAGCGCGGTGCTGCTGGAGGTCACAATATGTGCTTCCACCTCCAGGCGATATCCATGCATCCCGATTGGCGATTTAATGCCGTCCTGCCCGTCCACGCGATAACTGCGTGGGATCACGTGCACAATCTTGCGGTTATATGGGACGACGATTGAGCGCGCCGCTTCAATTGCCCGGCTGACATCATCCGTTCCAATCGTGCGTCCGGTAACGCCGGCCATGCCTTTGCTGTTGAGGGAGGAAATATGCGCTCCAGAAATACTAACGAGCGCTGACGTAATCTCGTAGCCACTGGTCCTCTCGGCTTTATCTTTGGCTTGACGTAACGCCAACGTGAGCGCTTCCAGATTGACGACCCCGCCCTTGCGCATACCGCGCGCAGGAACATCACCGATGCCAATCACGCGGATCTTGCCGTCCGGTGAGCTTTGCCCCACCAACATACAAACCTTGCTGGTGCCGATGTCAAGGGCTACAAAAATAGTCTCATCCGATCCAAGAAACGTCGCCACGTTGTGGTTACTCCACACTGTAATAGGGTGCGTTGTGATCCGACACGCTGATCATCGACGCCCTAATCTGCTCTGCGTCAAGCTTCTCGGCGATCGCCAGATAGGTTTTCGCTTTTTGAGAAGCCATGCTTCCATTTCCGAAGTACACCTGGCGGCCCTGAGCGTCAACAAAACCCAGCCCGAGGCTTCGGTCATAATTCCAACTCTCAACTGCCGGCAACTCAACCTGCAGTTCTGATACACCCTCCAGGACAACCGGATCAATCGCGGGAGCGAGCTCATCCGTTGACAAATTCAACGTCCCGGCTTCACTTGAAATACGGATCAAATCGTTGCGTTCCCCATGCTGTATATACGCGATACCGTCATCCGAGAGCCACCAGATGCGACCCCCGTCATCCCAGGAAGCCACCGGTGGACGCTCTTCCAGCTCAATCGTGACCGCATTCGGCCAACGAACACTCACTTTTGACTCTTTCACCTCTGCCGCCTCCTCCAGCCTGGATTCGATCTGCAGCGGATCAAGAAAAAATATGGATTGGCCTTCAATCCGCGCCAGCGATCGGACCTGTGCTGTGCTGAGCAACTGTGCACCCTCCACTTCTGGAAGGACAACCAAATACCGCTCAGCCTTCATAAATTGAAACAAACTCAATAACATAAATGCAATCAATACCATTGAGACCATGCGAGTGCCCAAGAACCCAGAAGGGATTAAGCGGACCTGTATCTCTGTACCGCGCTCAGCACCTAATGCAACATCATAGCGACGGCGCGGTCGACCTTGCTTGCGAGATCGCTTCGGCTTAATGCGCTTAGGCCGCTCCACCTGACGAGTACGCCGCAACCTGCGCGCACGCACACGGTCAGCACGCTTTTGCGGTACGCCGATGGTATTTTCACTAACTGTCATTGCTCACCACCGTACGTTCTCGTAAGAAGCGATTTTTGTGCGGCGCGTTCAAATGCCAGGTCGATCAGACGGTCCAATAATGCTGAATAGCCTAACCCGCTCGCCTCCCAGAGTTTCGGGTACATGCTGATCTTGGTGAATCCTGGAATTGTGTTGATTTCGTTCATGAACAGCTCCCCGCTATCGCGGTCGAGCAAGAAATCCACACGCGCCATCCCGGCGCAATCAATAGCCTTATATGCTGCAATCGCCATAGCCTGCGTGCGCTCCATCAGAGCACTGTCAAGTTTGGCGGGGATGATCAACTCAGAATCATCGTCAATGTATTTGGCTTTGTATGAATAGAAGCTGTCGCTGGGCACGATCTCGCCCGGTACTGACGCATCTGGCTCATCATTGCCAAGCACGCTGACCTCGATCTCACGCGCGTTGATGCCATGTTCCACAATGACCCGACGGTCAAATTGTGCCGCTTCCTGAATACCTTCGATCAAATCAGATCTCGACTCACAACGCATGATGCCTACCGATGACCCCATATTGGCTGGCTTGGTAAAGAGCGGATAAGGGCCAACACGCTCAGCGCGTTGGAGTGCAGATTCGAGCCCTTTCTCAAACTGACTGGAACCCAACACCACCCAGTCGAGGACCGGGATCCCGTTTCCACGCATCACATCTTTGAAGAGCCCTTTATCCATCGCCACACTGGAAGCTAATACTCCTGCTCCTACGTATGGAATTTCCATAAGCTCAAACAAACCCTGAATGGTCCCATCCTCGCCAAACGTGCCGTGCAGAACGGGGAAAGCGACGTCCAGATCAGTCAGCAAGTCGAATTCGTCATCGTTGGACCACATATAGAGTCCGCCCCGCCCCGGTTCGGGCAGCAGGGTTACGTGATTCAAACCTTCCAGTGCTCCAGATTCAAAGGAGGCCAGCGTCTCTTCCCCGTGCAGCCAACGTCCTTCTTTTGTAAGCCCAACCTGGATCACTTCGTATTTCGACTTGTTAAATTCTTCAAGCACCGAGCGCGCCGACATTAGCGAAACCTCGTGTTCGCCAGATCGACCGCCAAATAACAAGCCTACCTTCATCTTCGCGGTCATTGCACCGCTCCATCACCGGACTGGACTTGCATGCTTTCCTTTGACCACCTTCCGACCAATTCGATCTCCAATTCCAGATCGACACCAAATTTTTGCTTCACAACTAGCTGCGCCGTGGTGATCAGCTTGTAAACGTCGGCTGCGGAGCCGCCACCTTCATTGATAAAAAAGTTTGCGTGTTTCTCGCTGATCTTGACACCGCCAACTTCTAACCCTTTCAAACCCGCTGCTTCGATCAAGCGACCAGCGAAATCGTCGGGTGGGTTCTTGAACATCGAGCCGATACTTGCTCCTGCCGGTTGAGTACGTTCCCGCTGCTCCGAAAACTCGCCAATTTTG
>JASFLN010000336.1:0-3131 GCA_050118075.1 Anaerolineales bacterium | reverse complement strand
ATCAAAGATCACCACACCACCGTCCAAAACGCGCAGTGACCGCTGCACCTCAGCCGTGAAATCGATGTGGCCAGGTGTATCAATAATGTTGATCTGGTGATCTTTCCAGAACGCCGTCACAGCAGCAGAGACGATTGTGATCCCCCGCTCGCGTTCCTGCTCCATCCAATCGGTGACCGTCGTGCCCTCGTCGACATTGCCCAAACGATGCGTTTTGCCGGTGTAAAAGAGGACGCGTTCAGTCGTCGTCGTTTTACCGGCGTCAATGTGGGCGATGATCCCGATATTTCGATAACGTTCTAGTGGTACTTCACGTGCCATTTCAGCCAATAACCTAATTTCTTTTTAACTCTTCTAATTACCAACGATAATGCGCAAAAGCACGGTTTGCTTCTGCCATACGATGCGTGTCTTCCTTCTTCTTGACCGCTGACCCGGTGTTGGTAGCGGCATCCATCAACTCAGCTGCCAGCTTCTCCGCCATCGTCTTGCCCGGTCGGGAGCGAGCTGCCGCCAGCAGCCAGCGCATCGAAAGTGCGATGCGACGATCGGGTTGTACTTCCACCGGGACCTGGTATGTCGCACCACCCACACGACGGGGTTTGACTTCCAAGATCGGCGAGGTGTTCTCCACCGCCTCTTCGAAGACTTCCAGACCCGGGCGATTCATGCGCGCCTCGATCATGTCGAACGCATCATAAAGAATCGACGTCGCTGTGCTCTTTTTACCTTTTTTCATCAAGCGGTTAATGAAGCCGGTCACCAATGTGCTTTCGTAGCGTACATCCGGTCTCAGCTCTCGCTTTTCTGGTTTTGTCCTTCGCATATCTATCGCTCCGCTGCGCTATTCATGCCATCGGTCGCCAGATCTCTGGCGACCGATGTTCATACATCCTAACTAGGGTTTTTTGCACCGTACTTGGATCGACCTTGCTTGCGGTCATCGACGCCGGTGCTGTCCAATGTGCCACGGACAATATGATAACGCACACCCGGGAGGTCTTTCACACGACCTCCTCGGACAAGAACCACAGAGTGTTCCTGAAGTGAGTGGCCCTCACCTGGAATGTATGCGGTCACCTCGATACCATTTGTGAGGCGCACACGCGCCACCTTGCGAAGCGCAGAGTTCGGCTTCTTCGGTGTCTGGGTACGCACCTGAGTGCACACACCGCGTTTCTGTGGTGCGCCCTTCGGCAGTTGAATGCGACGCTGCTTCATCGAATTGAAGATGTACTGCAGCGCGGGCGCTTTGCTCTTCGGCTTCTTCGCCTTGCGTCCTTTACGGACTAATTGGTTGATCGTCGGCACAATTTTGCCTCCAATATCCTTGTAGGCTTCTCAGCCCACCTCTCTTGCCAGTAAGGGAGGCCATCGGACGTGCACGATGGCCTCGCCTGATCTTTCTTTATTCAATTCCGACAGGCACAGCAATCTAGCCTGGCCGGCACTTCGGTCAGTGGAGCGTGATTGTACCATGCGGCCTATAGAGCGTCAAGAAGTTTGTAGCTCGAGAAGCCGCTTCACACACCATGCTTTACAGCTTAGGTTTCATGTCCAGCAGACCCAGTCCAAGACGTGGCGGCCGGGAGCGCTGCTCTTCTTTTCCAAAGCGGATCGTATCACCATCATCGGATATGGCCTCCACTGACAGGCCGAGGCTCTGGAGTTCCTTAACCAAGACCCGGAACGAAGCGGGAATACCCGGCTCTTCAACTGCTTCACCCTTGACGATCGCTTCATAGGTCTTTACACGCCCCTGAACATCATCAGATTTGACCGTAAGCATCTCCTGAAGCGTGTGTGCAGCGCCATAAGCCTCCAACGCCCAGACCTCCATCTCGCCAAAGCGCTGGCCACCAAACTGTGCCTTACCGCCCAGCGGCTGCTGTGTGACCAAGGAGTAAGGACCTGTCGAGCGAGCGTGGACTTTGTCTTCGACCAGGTGGTGAAGTTTCATCATTAATAGTTTGCCAACAGTGACAGGCTGATCATACGCTAGACCCGTCTTGCCGTCGAAAAGAACCTGCTTGCCGAGCAAGGGGATCGGCTGCCCAATCTCTTTCATCAAATCTTCTGCGAACGAACGCAGTGTTTCCAGATTGGTGATATTGCCGGTCTTGCGGTCATGACTTTCACACCAGATCCGCAAACAGGCTTCAATGGCAGCCTGGTTATGCTCAGAGCGTTCTTCCGAACTGCTCTCAACTTCCTCAAACGTAAGGATGAGGTCCGGATCAAATTCCTGCTCACGTAGCCATTCGCGCAGTCCGGAGCGGCGTGCATAAAGCTTGTCCGTGGTGATAAGGTCGAGATCGTAGGTGCGACCGTCCAACCATTCCTCAAGGTACAGACGGCGTACTTCGTTGTCGTCTTCGAACGCATCTTCTTCGTAGTAGCCTGAATCTTTGATCCATTGCCAGGCACGATCACCAATTACCTCCCAGACATAATCAATCAGCCAGGCGCGTGCAAGCTCAGCCTCGATCTCCTCCTCCTGGGCACCATCGAACGCTGGCGTGATCGCCCGGAAACCGAGCTTGTCAGCTGCCCATCCGAGGTGCGCCTCAAGGATCTGACCGATGTTCATACGTCCGGGAACACCTAGTGGATTCATGATCAGGTCGATCTGGGTGCCATCTTCAAGATATGGCATATCGGCCACAGGAACGACTTTCGAAATGACGCCCTTGTTCCCATGACGGCCGGCCATCTTGTCGCCTTCTGTCGCTTTACGCTTTTGAGCAACCGAGACACGCACCATCTTTTCTACACCCGCAGGCAGATCTCGATGCTCCTCACGCGTGAACACTTTGACGTCCACGACCTTGCCGCGTTCACCATGAGGCATGCGCAGTGAGGTGTCTTTCACCTCCCGCGCCTTTTCACCGAAGATCGCCCTCAGCAGTTTCTCTTCAGGGGTAAGTTCCTTCTCGCCCTTAGGCGTGATCTTGCCCACTAAAATATCATTAGGACCCACTTCAGCACCCACTCGGATCACGCCGTCTTCGTTCAAATCTCGCAGCGCATCATCACCTACATTGGGAATATCGTAGGTGATCTCTTCAGGCCCTAATTTCGTGTCCCGAGCCTCTACCTCATGCTTCTCGATATGTACAGAAGTGTAAATA
>JASFLN010000335.1:0-3144 GCA_050118075.1 Anaerolineales bacterium | reverse complement strand
CCTACGCTGAGGTCACATTATGCTCGGCGGATCATGGAGGGGGTGACTGCGTGACGAAGATCGGTTACTTCTACATCCCTTAGAACGCATCTGGGAGGTGAACGACCGGTTTTGGAAAAAACCAATACTCCATCACGATAGGGGCGGGATAATTCCCGCCCCTATCGCTTATTTGATAAACACCTCCGTAGTCTCAACTGATTAGATGCGGTTCTATGAGATAAAAATGTAATATATAGTTGACATTATGCAATAAATATATTACAATTTTGACAGAGAGGTTGATGGCATGAAAGATATCCAGATCGGCAATGCGCTCAAAGTCGCACGCGTGGAAGCGGATCTCACGCAGGAGGAGCTTGCTGACCGTGTCGGGGTCGCAAGACAGACGATCGGGTTGATCGAAGCGGGGCGCTACAACCCCTCACTGAAGCTCTGTTTGCTGCTCGCCAGGCAAACCGGTAAGAGTCTGGACGAGCTCTTCTGGGAAGAGGAATAAGCAATGTCGAAATGGCTGCAAATGGACGAGCGGGGGGAACAGATCAGCGGCAGGTTGGCATTCATCTTTTTGGGCTTGACCCAGGCGGGACTGCTGATCGCGATCGTGATCCAGCGCTACCTCCAGGGGTTGATGCCACCGTACTATAACGACCTGGCGATCATCCTTGCGTATTCAGTCCTGGGTTACTGGGGTGCGAGTTTGCTTTTTGGAGGGGTGCTGCCGCGGTTGACCGTAAGGTCGCTGATCTCGGCCTACATCTTCCTATCTCTTTCGATCGGGATCCCACACCTGCTGATCCGGGGAGTCCCGCAAGCGACCGGTTGGGTCCGTTGGCTCCTGGTCGTATTTGGCGCACCGGCAGTGCTGATCGGTGGGTATGGTTTGGTTGCGCTCTTCGGGAAGCGTAGGCTCGATAGACTATCGGATGTGTAGCTTTGGGACCGCCGTAGGCTGTTAAGATGCAGCAGTGCTGGAGATGAATGTGCAAAGGTCAAATAGGCATATGTATCTCTTCTTCCCCATTTGCGTCGGCCTAGGGACCGGGGTGGGGGCTCTGATGGGTAATGTTGGGATCGGCATCGCCATCGGTGCAGCATTTGGAACAGTGTTTAATCTGATCGCTTATTGCTGCCGGCTTGGCGAGGGATAACGCTCGCTTGAAAGCAAGGTTCGAGTTAGATCGCTGTGGTCTGCCTGTACCGCCAGAAGGCTGAAATTCAAGCGTGGTAGGCGAATTTATGGATCCGTGGTTCTGCAAGGCGTTTGAACGCTTCGAACGAGATACGGATCAGCTCCGTGTGGCTACCGCCGCAGAAAGCCAGGTCAATCTCCTCGCTCAGGCGTTCATCAGCGTAGATCGGTATGTCGTACAGGTTACCGAATGGCGGCAGTGCACCAAGATCGCAGTCTGGGAAACGGTCCTTGAACTCTTTCTCGGTCGCCAGCCTAACTTGTTTGGCCCCTAATTGCTCCTTCAAGTGGTCAAGATTGACCCGATAAGATGCCGGTAGGACGGCCATTCCCATTTCGCCATCCACAATCACCATCACGGCTTTGGCCACTGCATCGCCTGAGATATGGGCTGCCGCAGCGACCTCCTGCGCAGTGTAGGCTTTTTCATGGCGAAGCACTTCATAGTCTATGTCCTTCTCTTCCAGGTAGTGCAGCAGAGTTTCTGCAGGCATTTTCGTCCTCCTTCATTTGAGATTCACTCTGGGTTACGGAAAGAGCCCGACGATGGGTGTCGGGCTCGATGCGATCGTGTTGCACACCAGGCGAAGCTTTCAATTAGCATAACTTAAAAACAAAGCCCGAATCAATGGTGAACAGACAAAAAACGGGTTCAGCAGAAGAAGGGAACGAAGCAGACTCATAGGTGTTGTAGCTTGTGTACTTGAAATGAGTGCATAGAATCGGACGAATCATGACCAGAGTTTCCAGCACCCAACCAGCTACAAGTTTGATTTTCCAGGCTGCTAAGCTGGGTGATATCGATTGGCTGTTGAGGGAGATCGACTGGGCTCCCAATCCAGCTACAAGTGCTTTCGCTATCGGTCGTGTCTACGGTTTGAGTGGAGGTGCTCTCGCTGCGACGGGGTTTGCTCTGGCGCTGAGCGCGATCTTGGATAGACAAAAATTCCACCCCTGTAGGGAAGCGCTCAGCTCGCTTCGCCAATATCTTAGAGGAGCAAAAAGCAGAGAAATTCGACGGTTGAATCTCAACCCGTGGTACGGATTTTTCAACCTGGAACCCATGCGTGCCTGGATTAACTCCTGGTTGCGTTCGATGAAGCAAGATGAGTGCCTCATGCTCAGTGACCTGCCGATTCCGTTTTATATCTGCGCGGGGGACCGCGATGGCACCCTGACATTGTTCGGCTCTCCGGATGAATCCCTGACATTCGAATATGGCTTTGTGCAGGTCGGTCCGCCTGAAGATGCAGGTCTGGTACAGGCGCTGATTGCTGCGCTAAGCTCGCCCATATCTACCGAACCAGCGCGGGTAAATGGGGAGTGGTACCGTGATGTGCGGCCGGCCATTCCGGATGGACGTGCCATCGTGGCTGATCTTGAGGCAGGAGACCCACGACCCATCGTTTGTCAGGATCCATATACTCCGATGCCAGAGTGGACGTTGAATTGGATTACCTCTTCGTTCATCATGCACCGTCATCATGAACGTAACCAATCCCTGCTCTCACGCTATTACCTCGATCTTCTACGTAGACAGCGTAGCCTTGAAGAAAGGTGCCCGAGTGAAGCTCAGACCGATTTCTCGGGTAGCCCGGGAGTCCACCATGTGGATCTTCCCTATGTTGGGAGCACGGAGGCGTTTACTAACCTGCGCCAATCGGTGGCGGAAAAAGAACATCTGATGGCGCGTTTTCGAGCGTTGCTCCACGGACAATTTGAAGGTTTTGATTTCTCTCAATCTGCGAACGTCATTTACGGAGCGGGTGGCTTTTCCGGGATCCTGGCAGGCTTGGTCACGACGCGTGCTGTCGAGACCGGGTTCAAGCATGAAGGTGGCCGTATCCAACAAGTCTATGGAGTGTCGGCTGGTGTGTTGAACGGCTTTTTCCACGCCGTTCAGGTTGCTGCTGCAAAGCATCCCTCTCTTTACACGCCTGCGGCTACTCGTG
>JASFLN010000334.1:0-3161 GCA_050118075.1 Anaerolineales bacterium | reverse complement strand
CATATCCTGCGTGGTGCTTGGAATGGTGAATTTCCATCGTACGTGCGTCAATGTAGGGTTCCAACGCGTCGTATGGATAATCCAGCTTTGGAAGTTCGAAAGCCATTGCTATACTCCTTTTCTTGAATCCCTTGGCGAAAAACAATGATTGACCCATCCGGGCTGTTCCATTAGGATGTTTCCAGACCCGAATGACCATCATTTCGAATTCTATTCGGCGCACTACTCATTTGTCAAGAAACGATGTCATCTGTGGAACCATGACGAAGCGACCATTCTATTTCTAATGAGTACAGATTCACGCATTTCACCGTCCATCGCTATCATCTTCGGCATCCTGGCTGCGTCGACCTCCTCGATTTTTATTCGTTTCGCACAAACGGAAGCGGACAGTCTATCGATCGCAGCATTAAGAATGTTTTTTGCCACCGTGCTCTTGATCCCGTTCATGCTCCGTCAACCAAAAGACGTCTGGCCGTCCAACCATCGATCCTGGTTGTTAGGCACCCTCTCGGGCGTTTTTCTCGCCATCCATTTTGCATCCTGGATCGCATCGCTCGAATACACTTCGGTCGCAAGTTCCGTCGTGCTTGTTCAAACAGCACCGCTTTTTGTAGCCGTATTCTCACCCTTTCTTCTCGATGAGCGCCCCTCACCACGGGCATGGCTTGGTCTGCTAATCGCGTTTGCGGGAGGGATATTGATCGCCTTTGGGGATTCATGTACATGGGAAGGGAGCCTCAGCTGTTCTCTGATCTCTCAAACCCTTGGTGGCACCGCACTATTGGGGGATGCTCTGGCACTCATCGGAGGCCTCGCTGGAGCTGCATACCTGATCATCGGACGCGAGCTGCGCTCCCGGCTCAATCTGGTTCCCTATATAAGCATTGTGTATGGGTCCTCAGCCCTGATCCTCTTAATCTGGGCGTTGATCAGCGGTACGCAGCTTTTAGGGTACCGATGGCTGACATATGGATGGTTCTTGCTTTTAGCACTATTCCCGCAGCTCCTGGCGCATACAACCTATAACTGGGCGCTGAGATATCTTCCAGCCACCTCGGTATCACTGAGTCTGTTGGGAGAACCGATCTCAGCCGCAATCCTGGCCTGGTTGATCCTGAATGAGACCATACCAGGCTTACGCATCATCGGTGGGTTCGTGGTTCTTTCTGGGATCGTCTTGGCCGTTTATCGACCTGCCGTAAAGACATCACGCAAGCGAAGTTAAACGAGTAGAATATATGTAGACATTGAAAGGATCAATGACATTATGCAGATTCGATGCTACCGATGTAATTGGAGCTTTGCATTAAAAAAGGAAGAAATTGCCTTCGCGCTTGAGGCGCTTGAAGAGAGTAACGGCAATCATTACGATGTTCGCTGCCCACGCTGCCGCCACATGAACCGCGTATCACTTGAACAGCTGAAACAAGCCGCCCCAAGATCATCCGAAGAGGAATAGATTAGGCGCGAAAGCTCGCTCCTGATCTCTTTTCTACAATCCCCACATACGAAAAACCGGATCGGTAAATTCTTAGACTGTGTTGGTCAGATGCTCCCAAGTTTTCACTAGCATATTAAGCATCAGATCCTGACCTTGAGGACTTACGAAGCTCCCTTTCAGATTACTCGTACAAATTTTTCTGCAGGGTCACCGCGATTTCCTGAGCGGCGTCAAAAGCCAACTCGTCGTCTTGCAGTGACAAACCGACGCGGAAATAGACATCCGCAAAAATGACATGCAAGCCATTCCACACCTCATCGCCGGTGCCTCCCCAAAAAGCCTCGTCCTTAATTTCGGGGACCATCGTGATCACCTTTTCAGGTAATTTTCGACTTAGGTAAAACTCATATGCGTTGTAGCCATTGTCCAAAAGGACCTGATCGATGTTGCGATTAAAGACCATCCCGATGACCAACACTTGCTGGTCACTTTGATCTGCGTCAGTGAACACACATTCAATCTGGCCAGCCGCGTCGTCAAGCTCCCTGGAAGTTGGTGAACTCAACTCCACACCCAGGATCTGCTCGGCTTCTTCCTCGGTGATTAACGAACAGGGGTCTACCGGATCAGTTGGGGATGAAACATCAGGCAGTGTGTAAGTCAGATCCCCCTGACGAAATCTGGATTGGGATCTGGTAACTTCATTCTCTGTACGACGGCTTGCGATGAAAATTAGCAGCACGCTGCCAAGCAGCACAGTGACAATAACCGGCAGCAGCCACCCTGGAGATTTCTCATTTTCACTCATCAAATGACTCCCAAACTCTGTCTATACAACATCACATTGTATTAGGCCGCTTCAAAGAACGCCATGAGCCTGCGGTCATACCCCTGCTCATCGAGCGAGACTCCATTGATCCCGCTGCATTTGATGCATGCGGGCGGACATCAACGTCGACAAGATCATCAATCCACCCAAAAAGAGGAACAGAAATTGAAACCCGGATTCATCGGCGATCATACCGCTAAACAACGCGCCAATTGATCCGCTTGCAAAAGTAAAACCCAGCACCAGCCCAGAAGCCACACCGGATTTGCCAGGCAGCAGCCGCTGGGCAAGCACGACGATGATGCTATGTGAAGCGCCGATGAATGCACCCGCAAAGAAAGTCACCAGAATCAAAACCAAGGTCTTGGAGATCATGCCATAAAAAAATAAAGGTAAACAGGCAAGCAAGAGCGATGCGGTCATTACGTAGCGGTTGCCGAAGCGATCAGCAAGCCAGGCTCCGGCAATACCCCCGAAGGCTGAGCCCCCCATGTAGAGTGCCGAAATCGGTCCGAAGACCCCTGGGCGATAACCAAGATCTTGCAGGTATTTTGGCAGGAAAGTCATCATCGACATTTGAGTCCAGGAGCGTGTAAAGATCGCAAGGATAAACGGCAGGATATACGACCATTGCCGGGTGGTCACTCGGTTAGATTTCCGGATCGGTTCAGCCGGATCTACCTTCGTGTCCCTCCACTCCGCCTTGGGAAGCATGTAAAGACCAACAGGTAATATTAAGATGAAAAGCAGGAATAAACCCATCGGACCCCAGCGATCAATTAATGGACCACCAATCGCAGGACCCAGAAACAATCCTCCCTGCCCAAAAAAGAAGAAAAACGATGTTGCCGTTGTTTCCATGCGTGAGAGATGGACGCGACCGCGCTG
>JASFLN010000333.1:0-3172 GCA_050118075.1 Anaerolineales bacterium | reverse complement strand
CCTCCATTTTAAGATAGGGCAGACGGAGATGGGACCACGGTACTATTAATCACATAGGCGTGTCAAGTGATTTTCACAAGAGAAATGTCACAAACCTATCAAAATCTACCCAAATCTACCCATGAAAACAGGCGATTTATTTGACGTCACCGCAGCGCTCACTTATCATACGGCCGCGTCAGTTCCCCTATTGAGGTGACAAATGGAAGTTGGTTTGATCAAACAGATCGACATCGATGATGAGATGCAGCAGTCCTATCTCGATTACGCCATGAGCGTGATCGTTTCGCGGGCACTGCCCGACGCCCGCGACGGCTTTAAACCGGTGCACCGCCGCATCCTCTACGCCATGCACGCTATGGGTATGCGACCTGATTCCCCATTCCGGAAATCAGCACGCATCGTCGGCGAGGTGCTGGGCAAGTACCACCCGCACGGCGATATGGCTGTCTACGATGCCATGGTGCGCATGGCACAGCCCTTCTCGATGCGCTACGAATTGATCGAAGGTCAGGGCAATTTCGGCTCAATCGATGGCGACCCGCCCGCAGCCATGCGCTACACCGAGGCACGCCTCGACCCACTCTCGATGGAGATCATGACCGACCTCGGCAAGGACACAGTGCCCTTCGTCGAGAACTTCGACGGCTCGCTGCGCGAACCGATTGTGCTCCCTTCTACGGTGCCCAACATGCTCGTCAATGGCGCCTACGGGATCGCCGTGGGTATGTCGACCTCCATCCCCCCGCACAACATGGGCGAGATCTGCGACGCACTGATCCACATGCTTGCAAACTGGTCTAAGCTTGATGACGTCACCGTCGAAGAGCTGATGGAATTCATCCCGGGGCCCGACTTCCCGACCGGCGGGATCATCCTGCAGGATAAGGAGCGCGGGCGCACGCTCTCCTCGGCCTATGGCCGTGGGCGCGGCAAGATCACGCTGCAGGCGCGCGCCCACATCGAAGACGCAGGACGCGGGCGTTCACGTGTGATCATCACCGAGCTGCCCTACCAGACCAACAAATCCAATCTGATCGAGCGCATCGCAAAACTGGCACGCGATGGCAAGCTGGAAGGGCTCACCGATCTGCGTGACGAATCCGATCGTGAGGGCTTGCGCATCGTGCTCGAAATCTCCAAGGCCGGTGATCCCGAAAAGATGCTCTCCACGCTCTACAAACGCACACCGATGCGCGGGACTTTCAGCATCATCATGCTGGCGCTCGTAGACGGGGAACCGCGCATGCTCGGACTAAAGCAGGCACTCAAGGTCTTCCTCGAGCACCGCCTGGAGGTCATCAAACGGCGCACCGAATACGATCTGGCTCGCGCCAAGGAGCGCGAGCACATCCTCGCTGGCTTGAAGATCGCCATCGACAACCTCGATGAAGTCATCGCTTTGATTCGCAAGTCGAAGGACGCCGAACAGGCACACCAGCGCTTGCAGAAGAAGTTCAAGCTCAGCGAAATCCAAGCCCAAGCGATCCTGGATATGCCGCTCAAACGGCTGTCATCCCTTGAGCGGAAGAAGATTGTCCAAGAACATAAAGAGATCAAGAAACTGATTAAAGAACTGGAATCCTTGCTGCGCTCCCCGAAGAAGATGCGCACCGCCATCTCAGACGAGCTCAGCGCACTTAAGGATACCTACGGCGATCGCCGACGCACGCTGATCGCCGATGAGAGCGATATGCAGAAATCAGCCGTGCTGACCGCTTCCGACCTGGCCCCCGAGAAGGAGACCTGGGTCGTGGTCAGCGATGACGGCAAAGTTTCACGCACGACGACGATGCGCATCCCGGCGCTGTCCGGACGTAACGCCCCCACACTGGTCGTGGGCGCCAACACGCGTGATGTCTTATATCTCTTTGACAAGGGCGGCAATGGGGCCGCCGTCCCGGTGCATACGGTCCCAGAGACCGACGATCCATCCAAGGGTAAACAGCTCAGTGCCATCTCACCATTCGACGCCAGCACCGAACTCGTCTCCGGCGTCTCGTTGCCATCCGACGCCGATGACTGGCCAGAGGATCAGGCTTACGTCGTCTTTGGCACCCGTCAGGCGATGGTCAAGAAGACCGACGTGCGGGATTTTCCTGGCCCCTCCACACGCAGTTTCGAAGCTGTACGCATCAACAAGGGCGACGAACTTGGCTGGACGGAAGTCACCTTTGGTAAGCATGACCTGATCATGGTCAGCAGTGCCGGGCAGGCGATCCGCTTCTCAGAAGAGGATGTCCGCCCCATGGGGCTATCCGCCGCCGGAGTGATCGGTATGAAAATCGGCGCAAAGGACGAGATCGTCGGTATGGGCGTCGTCCGCCCCGATCAAGAGCTGCTCATCGTGACTGATGACGGTCAGGCTAAACGCAGCAAGCTCAAAGACTTCCCCCAGCAGGGTCGCAACGGCAAGGGCGTCATCGCCTGGAAATCGGGCGAATTCGAGCAGCTCGCCGGTGCAGCCATTGGCGAGCAGAAGGACCGTGCCGTCGTGCGCTTCGGACGACGGCAGCCGCGCTCACTGCGCTTTGGCGATGCGCCGCGCAGGGTGCGTTCTTCGGTGGGCAAGGCGATGTTCGAGATGGGTGAGAGCAACCAGATCAAACGCATCGACCCGGTTCTACCGAGGCCTGCATATGGAGATCTTCCTGAACCCAAACCTGAGCCTCAGAAGAAAGCACCGGCGAAGAAGAGTGGGGGCAAGAAGAAATCGACTCCTAAAAAGAAGCCGACCACGAAGAAAAAACCAACGGCGAAGAAGTCTTCCTCAAAGAAGCGCTCAAGCAAGAAGACCAAATCGACCAAAAAGAAGTCATCCGGGAAGAAATCTACGGGGAAGAAGTCCTCCTCGAAGAAATAAAGATAGGCACTCAGGCACTCAGGTGCTCAGGCACTCGGGCAAGACCGGAGGCTTATCGATTCCTGATTGCCAATCTCTCACGCCTGTCAGTTCGAGTTTATAAGCCGAGAAATCCTCCCGTAATTAACATTGAGCCTCTTGGTGCTAGCCCCATGCTGGCCTGGATGGCCAGTAACCGTTATTTTCGAAGGGACTGCCGGGAGGATTCCTCGCTCCGCTCGGAATGACAGATTGGGTGGATCGGGCACTCAGGTGCTCAGGCACTTGGGTCAAACTCGGGGGCTTATCGATTCCTGATTCCTCACACCT
>JASFLN010000332.1:0-3175 GCA_050118075.1 Anaerolineales bacterium | reverse complement strand
ACGAGGAAGGCACGCGTGGAAAGGTGATCCAATACCGGCATGTCAATCGGATACGAAGCAAGTACAACATCTTGATCTCGGCAGCTGGTGGCGTAGACTTAAAGGAAGCGCGCAGCGCAATTTTCAACGGTGCCAGCATCGTCGTGGTGAATCTTGTCGATCCAGGCGATCCATGGGAAGGGATCAAGACGACCGACGATGTCGGGGTGATGGCGAGGAAATTCCTAGAGACGATTGAGTAAGGTAGGGATCGGGAACAAAGGATTCGTGCAAAGGGATTAGGGAAACTGAGGTACCTCTGCTCCCGGTCGCTCTGTCACCCAGAGTCCGGTAATCTATGTAGGGGCGCATTTCGATGCGCCCCTGCGAGTGTTAAAGTCTTTGGAAGAATTTGAGGTGAGCATGGTAGACATCGGTGTGATCGGAAGCATCAACATGGATCTTGTTGTCAAGGCCCCGCGATTTCCCAAGCCTGGCGAGACGATCAGTGGTGGGGAGCTGCAGATGGTGTCAGGTGGAAAGGGTGCAAATCAGGCCGTTGCAGCCGCTCGAATGGGCGCTTCAGTTGCAATGTTCGGGCGGGTTGGAGACGATGTATTTGGTCCGCGGTTAATCAAGGATCTTGAGGACGATGGCATCGATGTGCGTACTGTGAAAACTCTCGAAGGTGTGGCGACCGGGGTGGCGTTGATCGTCATCGATCGCTCCGGGCAGAACACGATTGTGAGCAGTTACGGCGCGAATGAGAGTATTACGCCCGATGAGTTAGGGACGCTGTTCTCGGGCTGGTCTGAGGTGGGTGAGATTGTGCTGCAAATGGAGCTTCCACTTGACATTGTGGAGCAGGCGATAAGACGTGCAAAGTCGGAGGGAAAACACATCATCCTGAATGCTGCACCAGCGGATGCACGGGCGCGTACTTGGTTTGGAGATGTGGACGTGTTGATCGTTAACGAAACGGAGGCTGAACTGCTCAGCGGTCTGGAGGTGAAAGGCGTGGAGAGCGCCCGGTTGGCTGGCCGGGCTTTAAGGAAAGCGGGAGCGCAGGTCGTGATCCTCACGTTGGGGGAAAGGGGCGCGTTATTGTTTGAGGGGAAACAGGAGCAGCATGTCCCGGCGATTTCTGTGGAGGTGGTGGATACGACCGGAGCGGGCGATGCCTTTGTGGGTGCATATGCGGCGATGCGGTCGGCGGGCGAAGCGCATCTGGCAGCGGTTCGGTACGGTGTATGTGCCGGCGCTTTAGCTGTGAGCGTGATGGGCGCGCAGCCTTCGTTGCCCAGAAAAGAGGATGTGGAGAAGTTATTTGCGCAGGTTTTTGGAGGATAGAGGGGATCAGGGATCGGGACATCCGGGATTAGGGGATCGGTGGACGGGGCACTCGGGCACCCGGGACTTCAGAGTAAGATGAACAGACCCTCACCTCAATCCTCTCCCTGGGAGCGAGAGGAGCGGCATGTTTCAAGGAGCCATTCAAGCGGGAGGATTCCTGGCAGCATCCGGGAGGATAGAGGGATCAATGCTCCAATTACGTGTAGAATGAGTTCTGAATGACATAATGAGAGGGAAGCGCAATTGATCGCAGCGGTTCTTGTGTCAGCTTCATACATCGCGGCGCAGATGATGGCGGATATCGCCTCACTGCGCATCGTCACCTTCCTCGGGCTCTCCATCGATGCGGGCACGTTCGTATACCCCTTCACATTCACACTGCGCGACCTGGTGCACAAAGTCGCCGGGATCAAAGCGGCGCGGGTGCTGATCGTGACGGCGGCAGTGATTAATTTATTGATGGCGCTTCTCTTCTGGATCACAAGCATCCTGCCTCCCGATCTCACCGTCGGCCCCCAAACGGCGTTCGGAGAGGTGCTTGCACCAGTCTGGCGCATCGTGATTGCTTCCATCGCAGCCGAAGTCATTTCTGAGCTGATCGACACCGAGAGCTACCGGCTGTGGGTTGAACGTGTAACCGAGCGTTTTCAGTGGATGCGCGTGCTGGTTTCAAACTCGATCTCTGTGCCGATCGACAGCTTCATTTTCGCCTGGCTAGCCTTTGGTGGCACGATACCGGCGAGTGTGGTCTGGAGCATCGTGTTAGCAAACGTGCTGGTCAAAGGCGCGGTGACACTCATTTCACTGCCGGGGATCTACTTGGTTAAGCCGGCAGACGGCAGATAACCCTCGCGGTCAGCCTGAACTCAGAAAGTCTTCAGAGAGCTCAAAAAATCTCTGGAAAGCCCCTGATGTTGATTTGAATTGAAGTTCATGCACTTTACCAGCCCACTGTGGTGGTTCCATGCCAGCACCTGTTGAAAGCCAGGGTCATATATAGATTTCGTTTCGATAAGCGATATATTCAAGCGTCGCCTGGATCTAATTCCAGATCTAGGTGATGGTATACGGCATAAATTAGACATTGACTGTCCAGTTTGTCCATGCTATGCTTACTCTCAGTCAAGGAGGACAATCTTTTGACAAGAGTTCGCGCCAACTGCTCCTGCGTATACGTTTATTATCCTGGATATACCCTGAAGGGGAGGAGCCTACACGCGGACTGATCGCAACGTAAATCAGAAGGCAATTCGACCCCACGTGTGGAAAGCTCCCCGTGGGTTTTTTTATTCAAGCAAGAGAAGGTGGAAGCAATATGAGGATCAAGGGACCTGCATTCAGTGTCGCCGAGAACGAAGTCTGGAAGACGTTATTCGAGCGCCAAATCGATCGATTGATGGAGCACGCCTGTGATGAGTTTATCCGGGGTTGGGAACAGCTGGAACTGCCCGCTGACAGGATTCCTCACCTGGAGCATCTCAACAAACGAATTAAACCTCAAACTGGGTGGGAAGTCGTGCGTACAAAGGTGCGCTACTCGGATGCGGTGCAGTGGTATCAGGCATTCGCCCAGAAGAAGTTTATGGTCACGGACTATATTCGCACAATGGAAGAGCTCGATTTTACGCCGGAACCTGACATGTTCCATGATATTTTCGGCCATCTTCCGTTCATGACGCTCCCGGAGTACACAGAACTGCAGGAACTGTTTGCCCCTGCGTTTCATCGCGCAGACGATAATCAGAAAGAGGACATCAAGAGACTTGCGTGGTTCAGCACTGAATTTGGGTTGATGGAACAGAATGGCGCATTAAAGATCTTCGGTGCTGGATTGATCTCCTCT
>JASFLN010000331.1:0-3179 GCA_050118075.1 Anaerolineales bacterium | reverse complement strand
CTTCCGCGCCGATCGCCGCCGGCCCGATCGCCTGCGAGCAAGGCCGCATGCAGTCGCTCCGGGAATGGTTGCTCGGAAGACCGGTAGCTATCAGCCATCGCCTCAACAACCCCGGGACCTGCCAGGATGTTGCCCTGCACAGCAAAGTGATCCCCGGTGAGTCCACCAGCCCACTCGAAACAATCCTCACCGGTAAACGTGGCTGCATTCCCTTCAGCGTCGACAAAGCCAGCTTGGCGGAGAGCACGATCCTCATCTTCAGAGATCAAGGTATCCAGCGCTTGCTGTGCGGATATGCCACTCCCCATCATGGCCAGACCGCGCGGTCCATAGGTTGTATTGGCGTAAGACTGGGTGGCTACTGCACCGGCACCGGACTGCGCCCAGGGAACAACCGCACCGACAGCAGGAAATTTCGATGCTACTGCGATACCCCAAGCGTTTTGCTCGGGATCATAGGCGACAATCGAGAAGGTTGCTATTGTATTCATCTTTTTTCTTTCGATTTGAATTTTCAGGCCGCATCTGGCAGGCTCTCGTCGATGTCGAGCTCCTGGCCAGTGTCATTATAGAGTAGGGGGCGTCCACTGCGATCGATCGTGTTTTCGTCCACGACCACCTTACGGATATCGGGGCGGGAGGGGATATCGTACATCACGTCAAGCAGCGCGCCTTCGATGATGGCGCGCAGGCCGCGCGCACCGGTCTCGCGTTCGAGGGCCATGCGGGCGGCTTTATCGAGCGATTCTTTTGTGAAGATCAACTCAACCTGATCCATTTCAAATAAGCGTTGATACTGTCGGACAAGCGCATTGCGAGGTTCGGTCAGGATCGCACGCAGTGCAGCTTCGTCCAGCGGGTCGACGCTCGTGATCACGGGCAGACGTCCCACGATCTCGGGGATCATGCCAAAATGCATCAAGTCGTCGGGGGTCACTAGTCGCAGCAGCGCGCTTTCATCGGCGTTTTGAAGGTCTGGTTCGGTGACGGTCCCGCTAAATCCCATACGGCCGCGCCTGCCGATACGCTCCGCGACGATCTCGGCCAGACCATCGAACGTGCCTCCGCAGACGAAAAGGATATCGGTGGTATCGACCTGGATGAATTCCTGTTGTGGATGCTTGCGGCCACCCTGGGGTGGTACGTTCACAACTGCGCCCTCGATGATTTTCAGTAGTGCTTGCTGAACGCCCTCCCCAGAGACATCGCGTGTGATGCTCGGGTTGTCGCCTGATTTACGGGCCGTCTTGTCCAATTCATCAATGTAGACGATACCCCGTTCAGCACGTTGAACGTTGAACTCAGCTGCCTGCAGGAGTCTCAGGAGAATGTTTTCAACATCCTCGCCTACGTAGCCCGCTTCGGTGAGAGCGGTCGCGTCCGCAATGCAGAACGGCACATCGAGGCTGCGGGCCAGAGTCTGTGCAAGCAGTGTCTTACCGCTGCCCGTGGGGCCGATGAGCAGGATATTGGCTTTTTCGAGCTCCACATCGGTGTAGCCGCGATTGGCAATTCGCTTGTAGTGGTTATAGACGGCGACCGAGAGCACCCGCTTGGCGTGCTCCTGGCTGACGACATATTCTTCTAGGTGATCAAAGATCTGCTGCGGTGAAAGCGAGGGTTTACCTGAAGAGGAGAGCCCTCCGGGTGGGCGTGCGGTCTCGCCTTCGAGGATGTCGCGGCAGAGATCCACACATTCATTGCAAATGAAGACGCCCTCCGGACCCGCGATAAGCCGGTGGATGGCGTCTTCATCTCGGTTGCAGAAGGAGCACCGCCGCCGTTCGGCTTCAGGGGGCTCCTGGCTTCGGGACATGCGTTAGCTACGCTTTCTCGTCCTCTTTCTCCTCGTCTTCAAAGGGATCGAGAACATGGTCAACGATGCCATATTTCTTCGCCTCTTCACCGGACATATAGAAGTCTCGCTCGGTATCGCGTTCAATATCTTCCAGGGTTCGGTTGGTGTGGCGTACAAGTATCTTATTTAATTCTTCGCGCAAACGCAAGATCTCTTTTGCCTGAATCTCAATATCGGTAGCCTGTCCCTGAGCACCGCCAAGCGGTTGGTGCAGGTGAATGGTAGCATGAGGCAGTGCATAACGCTTGCCAGGGGTGCCTGCAGCGAGGAGCACTGTGCCAAAGGAAGCCGTTACGCCCACCGCAACGGTTGAGATCGGGGCGCGCACCTGCTGCATCGTGTCGTAGATCGCCAAACCAGCATAGATCTGACCGCCGGGACTATTGATGTACATGTTAATCTGTCGATCGGAATCTTCCCGGTCGAGGAACAGAAGCTGAGCGACCATCAGATTTGAAACCTGATCGTTGATCGGTGTGCCCAGGAAAACGATGCGTTCACGCAGCAAGAGCGAATAGATATCGTATGCGCGTTCACCGCGTCCTGAGGACTCGATGACCATCGGGATGAGTGATCGTGGGTCTTGGATAGACATATTAATAACTTACTCCTTTGTCGTTTCGACCGCGTTTTCAGGCGGTTCAACGGTTTCTTCACTGGGTTGCGCTGGCTCCACGGCTTCTACCGGCTCAGGAGACTCCTCTTTATCCGCCTCACCTTTTGCGATTGCGGTCAGGCGCTGTAGCGCTTTGTCGGTGAGCAAATCCAGCGCGATTCTTCGCTTGCTGTTTTCAGATGAGAATGCCTTGCGGAGGTCGGGTGAAGATTCCCCTCCGAAGGATTGCATGATCTTTTCGATTTGAGCTTCAATTTCTTCTTCCCCGATCTCGAGATCTTCCTGCTCGACAAGCTGCCCAAGCATTAATCCGCGTTTCACTCGCTGAACAGCTTCCGGTTCAAGTTCCTCACGTAATTCTTCGATCGTCTGACCTTCAATCTTGAGGTAGTCCTCGAGGGTGAGGTTTTGGGACTGAAGCCGGGAGGCTACTTCCTGCAGCAGCCGGTCCATTTCCTCCTCGAGGACGACAGGAGGGAATTTGATCTCGGCTTGGTCAAGGACAAGCTCGATGACTTCCTCCGTGTATTCAGCCTTTACGTTGGCTTCTTTTTGCTCCTGGAGATTCTCGCGAACTTTAACACGCAGATCCAGTAAGCTCTCAAATTCCCCCAGATTTTGGGCTAGATTGTCGCTCCAGTCGGGTACGAGACGGGATTTAACCTCTTTACAGGTGAGTTTGAAATGAGCTTCTTTACCCTGGAG
>JASFLN010000330.1:0-3181 GCA_050118075.1 Anaerolineales bacterium | reverse complement strand
GCCCAAGTCTTATCTACCAGACGAGCCAGGTGCCATGCGGGCGCTGCATCACGATTTTGACCCCTATACTCAAACAAAGGCACGCATCGAAGCACTCTATGCCATCGGTCATCCAACCGACAAGATTGAGCTGCTCGTTCTGGGTGGAACATGGAGTGCCTACCAGAGGGACTACCAGGAATGGTTTCTCAAGCGCTGCTTCGACGCGATGAACAGTTTTGACGCGTCGACACTTGCTGAGGCTCAGAAGGCGAATGAGACCGCTGAGCAGCGCAACGTTGGTCTGGTGATAGAAACCAGGCCTGACCATATCGATGAACGTGAGATCGCCCGCTTACGCTCATATGGCGTGACGAAAGTTCAAATGGGTGTTCAGAGCCTGGACGACGACATCCTGACTTTAAATAAACGCGGCCACACCGTCGAACAAAGTCGAGCGGCGGTCCGGAGGCTGCGCGCCGCCGGCTTCAAGATTGTGCTGCACTGGATGCCCAACCTGCTCGGAGCTACGCTGACGAGTGATCGGGAAGATTTCCAACGTCTGTGGGACGATCCGGATATGCAGCCGGACGAGCTCAAAATTTATCCTTGTCAATTATTAGAAGATACGGTGTTGCATTCGTATTGGGAGCGTGGAGAGTACAAACCTTACACCACAGAAGAGCTTATTGAGCTGCTTGTTGATATCAAACCCACGATCCCGCGCTACTGCCGAGTTAACCGCATCGTGCGCGATATCCCTTCAACGAACGTGGTCGAGGGGAACAAGCGCACGAGCTTGCGCCAGGACGCAAAAAGCGCCCTGAAGGAACGAGGGCGGCGCTGCGAATGTGTGCGCTGCCGGGAGGTGCGTGGGAAGAACATCGATGTGGAAGCACTCAAACTGGAGGATCAGGTCTACCAGACCGGGGGCAGCACCGAGCATTTCATTTCTTACGTAACCCCGGAGGATGATTTGGCCGGTTATCTTCGTTTGTCACTACCTGATGGAGAGTTGGCGCTGAAGAGTCTAACGGATATCGAAGGCGCCGCCATTGTGCGAGAAGTGCACGTTTATGGTCAATCACTCGAAGTCGGGCAAGCCATCGACGGTACCGCTCAGCACAGTGGGCTGGGGACGAGCTTGATGGAGGTTGCGGAGGAGATCACCCGGGATGCAGGTTATGGCCGCATCGCGGTAATCGCTGCGATCGGGACACGTGAGTACTACCGCAAATTAGGCTATGAGTTGGGTGATACCTACTTGCTGAAGCGTCTGTAGACAGTATCTGATGGAAAATAACCCCCGCCTGTCATTGGGCGGGTTTTTTATTCATGCGTGGCAAATTAGAACACCGCTAGACGTTCGGTTTTCAATCGCTGTTCTTCCAATACAGATTTGAGCTTATGAGGCGACTGCCTCAATAAGAATTTTAGTGCCAGAGGGGATGCTTTTTAACCCGCTGACATCCTGCTCGATCTTCCCGAAGGGGTTGACCGCTGAGGCTGCGCGCGGTTCGTCACCATGGCTGGCTGGAGTCGGTCCAAAAAAGATGCAGAACGCGTTACCTGGCGGCCAGAATCCCAGCTCCCCGAGTTCCATTTCTGTGCGAGCGTCTGGTGCTAGTTCCAGTGAAAGGCCGATCCCAAAATAGAACTCTTGCCCCCAGGTCGAGACGGAAGTTTCAATGGGTAAAGCCTCCCAAATCTTGTCTGCGGTTTCATTATCGGACAACTTGCCGTGGACTATCTGGTCTCCAACCTGGATGCGGATCTTGCGTGACATACAATTTTCCTTCGACTAGGAGCTTCGTGAACTCGTTGCGTCGAGCCGCTTGAACAGCAATTGGTCAGGGATTGAGCTGATAAGCTGGGGGATGCTAATCTGTTTCTTGACTTGAATTAAGTGACCTTCACAATGACAGTCAGAAGCGCCAAAGCGGCGTGGCCATCTACTGCCGAACTCATCAAGTGAGGCAGACCAATCACATTCATTGTGCTGAGGCTCCAACGACCAGCCAATGCCGTGGATGGTGGCTGCCGAGAGCAAGTGATCGATATGCCAGTGCGGTTTTTTCTGATTGGCAGGGCGTAGATGCCGGGTAAGACGTGCTGAGAGTCCCCCAGGCCCATAAGCACTCCCGATATAAATTAACGTTCCAGGAGGAAATGAAAACGTACCCATTTTGCCAATCTCTAGCACGGATAGATGGTCTAGATGGAGCAGCAGCAGGTATTGGCCAGGGGCGCTTGGAAAGCGTTGCTCGTTCATGTTTGGCGATAGGTCAGGAGCCCCCAGATTTATGACTTAAAGGATACCAAGTACTGCTATCCCGACTACACTAACCGGGGCTCGACGATCCAACCCTCCAGCAGATTGCCTTCTTTATCGACAATTGGGTCATGACCGAAAAGTATGACGCCTTTTGGATCGCGCCGTGCGATCGCCTCGCCGGCCGGTAACACAACAGCAGCCTGCAGTTCATCGTGACTCAATCCAGAGGGAAGATCGTAACCGGTGATCTGGCCAAGCTTTTTGGAGAAACGGTTTAAGTCAGCACGTTTCGCCCGGCTTTTTCCGGGCAATCGTGGGAGCCCCAATAATTCCCACGCTGCGGATGGGAATGACTCAACGATCCAGCGGCGGTTGCGCTTGCGATGCCAGCTATGCTTAATAAATGCCCAGTTGAAGTCGTCATGCAGTGCACGAAATAGATCGATTGAGAATTGGATGTAACGCAGGTAATTCTTGGGTTTTGCGGTTCCAGGGTTTCCGGTTTTTCCAGGGGTGTTTAGCACACGTTCAGCCAGGCGCATGTGTTCGATCGAGGATTGGGGATAACGCCACGCATGTGGGCCATCCAGAAGCATCACGTTCACCTCATTTGCTTTACAAAATTCAGCCAGTACAGCAGCACAAGCTTCAGCCTCCGGTTCACCGTCCAACCCGAGTTCGCCGGGTTCCGGGAAAGTAGGTTTATCAGAGCCAACATCTAACAATGCGATTCCGAAGTCTTTGTAGCGACGGCTGGCCAGATCAATCGAGAGCACCTTCATGGCGACTACTTTCTGCTACTTGCTTCAATCACTTTCTGAACTGAGTATAACATTGCGGCAGGTAACGCAGAACCTCCTGAATGAGCCAATCTTTGGGTTTCTCGCTTCGGATATAATTCTGAGACTTACTCAATTACAAGAAGGG
>JASFLN010000329.1:0-3201 GCA_050118075.1 Anaerolineales bacterium | reverse complement strand
GAAGTGGAACCAACAATTCTACGCGGACGCGAAAAAGTTGCGGTGGCGGTTTGTGGGGGTGTAAGCCGGAGTACGCTTGAGCTTGGCACGCCCG
This sequence comes from Anaerolineales bacterium, assembly GCA_050118075.1. Classification (GTDB taxonomy): domain Bacteria; phylum Chloroflexota; class Anaerolineae; order Anaerolineales; family E44-bin32; genus E44-bin32. Next base: position 3,107 of record JASFLN010000329.1, on the reverse strand, counting down.
ATCTGGTCCGATCAGAAGCCGAGGAGACGCTGGGTACATTGGAGAAGCGTGGAGTTGTACTTGGTACCGGATGCGTGACCTCTACCATCGCCCCGCGCACGAATATCGAGGCGTTGCGCAGCGCGGTGAACTTCGCATAGTCATAAATCGAACACGATTTGTACGTATGAGAAGGTCAGAGTGGCAGGCATTCGGGTAATTGCTGGTAAAGCAAAAGGTCGTAGGCTGAAAATGGTGCCAGGTGAAGGCTCACGACCGGTCGCTGATCGTGTAAAGGAGGCAGTCTTCAATATCCTGGGGAGGGATATTGTGGGGACCGCTTTTTGGGATATGTTTGCAGGGACAGGCAGCGTTGGCATAGAGGCTTTGAGTCGTGGCGCACAGTATGCATTTTTCACAGATAACGATCGCATGGCGATCCAGACCATCCGAAAAAATCTCGAGATCACCGAATTTACAAATAATGGTGGTGTAGAGAGAGGGGATGTCTTTAAGAAATTAACCCAACCAGCCTCAAGACAGTTTGATTTTGTTTATATTGCACCACCGCAATATAAAGGGCTGTGGAAAAAAGCTATTTCAAACTTGGACATGAACACAAGTTGGCTGTACCCGGACGCATGGATCATCGTACAAATCGACCCGCTTGAATTCGAGACCTTAGAATTAAACAACCTGGATCAATTTGACGAACGAACATATGGCTCAACAATGGTTTTATTCTACGAATGGATAAGCGAGCAGGAATCATAGATTGATCACCAGTACCAATCCAGCGGAAATCGACTACCAATATACTGGACCGATATACGTTTCACCTTCGATCATTCGACGTAGAAAGTGATACATCGCGTATAGTTCAAGTGCGAAGGGTGGAAACCCAAGCATCCCCAGGATCGGCATCTGTCCGTAATGTAGCCCAAATATTCTGAGGGCATTTGGAACAGTGTAGATCCAATGTCCTCCGTCTTGTAAGAACGCCTGGTAATTCCAGGCTTCCCAGAGCAGACCGCATATAAAACCACCAACAAGCAGGGCAATGATTTTGCTGCGATCACCATCGCTCAGCATCCGCCTAAAAGAAGGCGCGCCGAGGAGTTCATTGATCGGATCTACCAACAGAATAAAACCGATCCATACTGAGCCGAAGAGGTATCGCGCAATGGAGCCGGGAACGGCGAGAGGGATGGTGACCATGGCCAATCCGATGAGGAACCATAAACTGTGGGGACCAAGATCGGGCAGTTGCTTCAGATTATCACTCTCTAGCCTGAAGATACTTGCGATAATCTGGCTGGTGATGAACACGCCCGGAATGATCGTGGCAAAGGACCAGAAATATGCCAGGAATTGAAGATAAGAAGAAGACGGCACACCCAGGTAAAACCAATTGCGGAGGTGGATGTTGTAGGCTTCGAAAAGAACCCATATTCCGACAGATACGAGGATCAAAAAAGGAAATTCCTTCAGGTGGTCCGTAAGCCAAGATGAGCCTGTCCGCTTTCGGAGCCAACCATCCATGGCAAGGATATACCCGGTCCACATAAGTGGTGTGAACCAGGTGATGACCGTCATTTGATTCAGCATCAGCAGGATCTCGCCCCCAATCAGGATCGCGAGACCCAACCAGGTATAAAGCGGCAGTCGATTGAGGTGTGTGTTGTCATTCATGAGAGAACCTGATGATTGGTTTACCATCGCTGTCAAAGCTTGTTGATGCGAAAAATGGGTTTTGAGATTTTGTGCTTTCAAGAGCAGCAGGGATTAAGATCGGCAAATCCGATACAAGTGGATAGTCGTTGAAGCGATCAAGGGAAACCCAAATCGGTTCTCCCTCTATACTGGCGTTCAGACCACCTTCAGGTGCATTCCCGGTAAAAACATAAAGTGCTATCCCAGGGGAGGCGCCCGTGTCGATCAAGACCAGACCAGCGAGATATAGTTCGCTCACTTCGAGGCCGGTCTCTTCAAAGACCTCCCTTTGAGCAGAAGATAAAGGATCCTCACCAGCCTCGATGTGTCCACCGAGGCCGTTAAGTTTACCTGACCACTCTGCTCTATCCTGGCCCAGTTTTATGAGCAGAATTTGATCACCGCGAACTAAAAAAATTAGTGTGCGCGGTATGACGCTATACCGTCCAGGTTGAACACGCTGACCAGCAAGCACCATGCGGATCCGGTGCGTCAGTCAGCCAGGTCGCTTACATCTTCTTCGACGGCTTCACCAAAGATGTAATCGTCCAATCGAGGCTCCACAATCACCGCATCGCTAAACTTGCGGACGATTGGTTCGGTGTCATGGATATTTAAGCGTTTGAAGAGCAGCGTGAATTGCTCCTGCCATACGTCCTGAATGTTCTTGGTCACATCCTCCGGAAGATGCCAGAGTTTTTGCTTGAAAGGTCCAATAGCCCGTTTACGTGTCTTGTAATAGAACTGTTCGTCCGTTTGTCCGTCCTTACGCTCATCGCTGTGATTCTCATCGAGGTAGGCATACATCTCATCTCGAATATCAGCCGGAAGATGATCAAACATGAGGTTCTGGAAGCCGGTTGCTAGATGGACCTCCAGCGCGTTGGCTTCTGCAAATTTGGTAAAGGCTTCATCCGGTAGGGTGGAGGCTCCATGTTGTACAGCTCCGCCCATCGCGTACTCCTTGGCGATGGCTGAAAGGTGCTTTAATGTGTCGAAATCGACACTCACCTTTGCGATCGATCCATCAGGAAGCACCACACCGCCATGTGAGGTGCCGGTCTGAATACTGATTTTAGAAAGCCCTTCAGCTCCGGGTAGTTTTTTCTCAAGGGTGGAGTTGAAACCTTCCATGAAAGCACGCAGTTCCGGTTCTGTGCTGTTCTGCCCGCCGACCTCACCGATCTCTCCGCCAAGCGAGATCGTCACACCGGCTGGTTCCTGTTTTCGGATAGAGGCTGCCAGATCCGCACACAAGGAGTAATTCAGCTCCTGCTGATCACTAATCTCCTCTTTACTCAAGTCGACAAGGGTCGAGGTGTCGATATCAATGTTGAAAAAACCGGCAGCCATCGATTCCATGGATAAGCTGCGCACGGCTTCCAATTCAGATTCGGGGTCGTTTTTGTAGCGGC
>JASFLN010000328.1:0-3204 GCA_050118075.1 Anaerolineales bacterium | reverse complement strand
ATATATGAATATTGATTCATATCACACGACCCATGGTCGTGCGATACCGTTCGCTACTGGGCTGAAACTCTCCAATCCCGAGCTTAATGTCACGGTTTTCAGTGGAGATGGGGATCTGGCTGCGATCGGAGGCAATCACCTCATTCATGGGGCGCGCCGTAATCTGGATCTGACCGTCATCTGCACGAACAATTTCAATTATGGCATGACCGGCGGGCAGTCAGGCCCGACCACACCTTACGAAGCTCGAACTACGACCTCACCTTACGGAAGCCCTGAATTGCCATTCAACCTGGTAGATCTGCTCGCTGCCGCAGGTGCGAACTTTGTATCCCGTTGGACAGTCCTTCATGTTCGACAGGTCATCGATGACATTCTCTACGCATTCCAGAAGCCCGGATTCTCATTTATCGAGGTCCTTTCACCCTGCCCAATTGGGTTTGGAAAATCCAATCATTTTGAAACCGGCATTGAAGAGATGCGCTTATATCGAGAACGCTGTGAAATTGGAGAACATCTGCCTTTATCGGAGCTCGGCATCGACCTTCGCCAGGAACGTCCAATTTATGTCGGCCGTTTTGTCGATCGCAACGCACCGGCATTTCAGCCCGTAAACTTGGAGACGGCTTCATGAGGAAGGAGATACGCATCGCCGGCTTTGGGGGTCAGGGGACTGTCCTGGCAGGGTATCTACTGGGCAAGGCCTTCTCTCTCTACCAGGGTCTGGAAGCCGTCATGACCCAATCCTACGGGCCGGAGGCGCGCGGTGGGGCAGCATCATCGAATATCGTGGTTGCCGACCGGGAGATTGCATTTCCATTCGTTCAAAAGGCGGACATCCTGATCGCCTTATCACAGGAGGCGTATTCAAAATTCCAGCAAGAGACTTCACCAGAAGCGCTTATTCTTCTGGATACAAGCATGGTTGAGCCTGATACGGACGATGAAGTCTTAGGACTGCCGGCAACAGAAATCGCCGAAAAGCTCGGTCATCGGATTGTGGCAAATGTTGTCATGCTTGGATACTTATGCGCGTGCCAGGAATGGATCAGCGCGGAGGCGTTAGAGCAGGCGATTCGTACAACAGTGAAAGAAAAGACGATCGATTTGAATCTAAAAGCCTTTATGAAAGGACACGAACGAGCAGCTGCCAGGGAGATTGCTGAATGAGCAACACTGTTCTGGTAATCGGTGGTGGGATTGCGGGCATCCAGGCTTCTCTCGACCTCGCCGAAGCGGGTGCCCGGGTGCTGCTTGTGGAGCGAAAACCAAGCATCGGTGGTGTCATGGCGGTCCTCGATAAGAATTTTCCCACCCTGGATTGCTCAATCTGCATTGAAGCTCCAAAGATGTCAGAGGTTGACTTACACCCTAACATAGAAATTCTTTCGCTGGCAGAGCTGATTTCTGTATCGGGTGAGGCAGGAGCTTTCGAGGTTCAAATTCGTCAACGCGCACGTTACGTTACCGATGCGTGTACTCGCTGCGGCGAGTGCACCGAGGTATGTCCGGTTGTGGTGCCAAATGAATTCGATTCGGGCATGTCGGCACGAAAGGCGATCTATACACCTATCCCCCAATCGGTGCCAGGCCCGTATCTGATTGACCTGGATGTGTGTCTGAACGATCCGCCCAACTATATGCCGTGTGATCGCTGCAGGAAAGCATGCCTCCCTGGGTCAATCGACTTCAGGATGGCGCCTTATAAGACGATCGAGGCCAACGTCGGTGCAATTGTCGTATCGGTAGGTTATGACAGTTTTGACCCGCATGGCATCCGACAGTTCGGCTACGGCAGTCATCCCGACATCATGACCGCCATGGAGTTTGAACGCTTGATCAATTCGGCTGGACCTACGGGCGGTGAGATCCTTCGCCCGTCCGATAGCCGCCACCCTGAGAAGCTCTTATTCGTACTCTGTGTGGGTTCGCGTGACCAGCATCATCAGCGCTACTGCTCCCGCTTCTGCTGCATGTATTCCTTGAAGCATGCCTACCAGGCTCTTGATCATGGCGTTGACGATGTGACCGTGATGTATATGGACATGCGGTCCTTCGGCAAAGGATTTGATGCGTTCAAAGATCGAACCGTTGAAGCGGGTGCAAAACTGATCCGTTCACGCCCGGCCAGAATTGAGCCCAATGGCAGTCAGCAGATCGTAGTTGGTTATGAAGATCAGGAGACTGCGCGGCGGGTCGAAGAAGAGTATGACATGGTTGTGCTTGCCAATGCGGTCGTACCTTCGCACGGTTTGCCCGCATTGGCGGACGTACTCGGGATTGAGCTTGATGAAGATGGGTTTCTAAAATCCGAAGAAGTGCAGGGTGGGTTGGTCGCAACGACAAGGCCCGGAATATTCGCGGCCGGCTGTGCCAGTGGACCCAAGGACATACCCGATAGTGTCGCTGAAGGTAGTGGTGCAGCGGCGATGGCACTGACCCATATTCCCGAAAGAGAGTGGCCCGAACCTCCCGAAGTTGAGCTGGTCACAGATCTTGAGCAGCCGAGAGTAGGTGTTTTTGTTTGTCATTGTGGCAGCAACATCGCCGGCGTAGTGGATATTAAGGCAACCGTCGAGCGCGCGAGCACGATGCCGGATGTGGTTTATAGCTCGGATCAAATGTTCTCTTGCGCAGGTAATACCCAGGCAGAGATCGAGGAAGCCATCCGGGACCACAATATTAACCGTGTAGTCATCGCGGCTTGTTCACCGAAAACACACGAATCTATTTTCCGGGGAGTCCTGCAGCGCGCCGGTTTGAACCCGTTCCTTTTGGAAATGGCAAACATCCGCAATATGGATAGTTGGGTGCACAAGTTTGATCACGATCAGGCGACGCTGAAAGCTATTGAGATGATCGCAATGGCGGTCGAGAAAGCGCGACAGCTAGAACCACTGGAGGTAAGCTCGCTACCGGTAGCTCAGAGAGTGTTAGTTGTCGGCGGTGGTATCGCCGGGATGAGTGCGGCTGAAGCACTCGCCAGACAGGGGTTTGAGACCCATCTGGTTGAGCGTGAAGACCAGCTGGGTGGAATGCTCAAGCAACTGGATCAGATTGCTCCGGCTGGAATAGAGGCCCAGGCCTTCCTGAATGCAAAAGAAAAATCACTTATAAACCACGGCGTGCAGGTTCATCTTGGGACTGAGATCGAGACGATTTCGGGCGTGGTGGGCAGCTTTAGCGCCGAACTAAAGAACGGAT
>JASFLN010000327.1:0-3206 GCA_050118075.1 Anaerolineales bacterium | reverse complement strand
GTTCCTGAACCTGAAGACGGCGAGCAAAGAGATCGACGATTCTCGGAATTTTTGACAGTCCGATCACTTCTCCCCTGGGGATGTATGCAACGTGCGCTCTTCCGATGAACGGCAGCAAGTGGTGCTCGCACATGCTATAGAATTCAATATCCCGCACGATGACCATATCTTGATAATCAACCGTGAACACCGCTTCATTGATCAAGGCGTACGGGTCTACACGGTAGCCAGCCAAGAGTTCATCATACATTCGAGCGACACGATCGGGTGTTTCCTCCAAACCCTCCCGGGAGACATCTTCCCCAAATGCATCCAGCAATTTTAAGATCGCATCCTTAATCTCCGGTTTTGCAACCCCAACCCCTCCAAGCAATTCCGCGGCAGCTTCGATATCGTGCATTGTTCCCTCCCGAGATCTTCTCGATTTTTGAAAATGGTACCATAGCACTTCAATCTTGGTCTCACTATTGTCCTGTCTCCAAGTTTTTGCCTGGGCAATGGGTTTGCATATAGGTAGAATGAAGTTAATGAACTGCACAAGATCGGGGAGTTCTTAATGACACAGGATAAGATTCTCATCAAAGACCTCTTACTGCGCGGCATCATCGGGATCAACGATTGGGAGCGTGAAAAGCGTCAAGACATCCTCATCAACATCACATTGACCGGAGACCTTTCGCAGGCTGGTCGATCGGATAAGATCGAGGACACGATCAACTATCGAACGATCACGAAGCAAGTCATCAAATTAGTCGAAGAGGGCGAACCTTACACCGTCGAACACCTTGCCGGTCGGATCGCAGACATCTGCTTGAACACCGCCGGGGTGGAGCTCGCCCGTGTGCGGGTTGAAAAACCTGGCGCACTTCGCTTTGCACGTTCGGTCGGTGTGGAGATTGAAAGGACAAAAACCGATCTTGACTGAGCGAGTCTTCATCGAGCTTGGCTCAAACATCGATCCCGAGCACTACCTACCCCGCGCGTTGAACATGCTGCAAACGCTCGGTCGCATCACGACTATCTCCAGTGCCTACCAAAACCCCGCTATCGCATCGGAACCTCAACCCGATTACATCAACGCAGCCGTGCTTTTAGAAACCCATTTGCAACCACTGGAGCTGCGTAAAGGTTTGCGGGAGATCGAAGAAAAGCTCGATCGAGTACGCACTGCGGACAAAAACGCGCCGCGCACGATCGATCTCGACATCGCCCTTTATGGCGATATGATCCTCGACCATCCTTTATTGAAGGTTCCTGACGAGCACATCTACGAACGTCCTCATCTAGCCATCACGCTTGCCGAATGTGATCCTGAGTTCATCCACCCTCAGACAGGCGAAAGATTAGCGGACATTGCCGAGCGGCTTGACAATGCCGAAAATTTAACACGGCGCTACGATCTGGACCTCAGCTCTGATCTCGACCATCCGCCAAGGACAGCCAAACCATGACGAGCAACCATGCAGAAGTAGTCGTCTGTGGTGCCGGCATCGCCGGCATCTCGGTCGCCTATCACCTCGCCGTACACCAGGGTGTCAAGAACATCAAGCTCGTCGACGAGCGCCCCCCACTATCGTTGACGAGCGACAAGTCCACGGAATGCTATCGAAATTGGTGGCCGGGACCCGGTGACGCAATGGTCAGCATGATGAACCGCAGCATAGACCTTCTTGAGGACCTGGCGGATCAGAGTGGAAACGTATTTCAAATGAATCGACGAGGTTATCTGTTCGCCACCGCTGATCCCGAACGAATTCAGGATTACCGATCACACGGGGAGGAGGCTGAGCGACTCGGTGCTGGCCCATTGCGCGTGCACGACGGCAGCCCGGGGGGCCCTGAATATGTCCCCGCTGCACTTGAAGGTTACGTGGACGATCTGACAGGGGCAGATTTGATCCTGGATCACGACCTGATTATGCAGCATTTTCCTTATTTGAACCCCGAGACCCGAGCCGTGATCCATGCACGGCGGGCAGGGTGGTTCAGCGCCCAACAGATGGGGATGTATATGCTTCAGCAAGCTCGCCAGCAGGGTGTGGAGTTGATCGAGGGGCGCGTCGAGGATATTGTCCTGGAATCCGGTCGTGTAGGACAGATCAAAGTCGGGTTGCCGGGAACAAACCTGACGATAAGCACCAGGCATTTTGTGAACGCCGCCGGTCCATTTATCGGCAACATTGCCCGCATGATTGGCCTGGAACTTCCAGTGTTCGCAGAACAACATGCCAAGGTTTCCATCCGCGATCACAAGGGAGTCTTTCCGCGCGAGGCCCCCCTCCTGATCTGGTCCGACGATCAGCTGCTGCCCTGGCGCGAGGAAGAACGCAGATTTTTTGCCGAGGATCCTGAGAGTCGTTTCCTGCTTGATCGCTTTCCGGCCGGCGTACACGCACGACCGGATGGACCAGAAGGCAGCCCCATTGTGCTCATCTTGTGGACTTATCACCTGGATCCCGTCGCACCCACATTCCCTCTTGAGTTTGATGATGCTTATCCAGATATCGCACTGCGTGGCCTCGCGACCATGCTTCCGGCCCTGAAAGCCTATTTCGATGCCCCTCCCAAACCCTATTTGGACGGAGGCTACTACACCAAAACCCAAGAGAACCGCCCACTGGCAGGTCCTCTTGCGGTTCCCGGAGCCTGGATCCATGGAGCGCTTTCGGGATACGGACTGATGGCCGCGCCAGCCTGCGGTGAATTGCTGGCCAAGCACATCTGTGGTGACACGCTGCCTGAATACGCACCCTGGTTCGTGCTCGAAAGATACGAGGATCCAGAGTATCAGAGGCTGCTTGCAGATTGGGGACGCTCTGGGCAGTTATAAGTCAGGAATCAGGGATTCGGGCTTAGGCGTTAGGGGATTGGGCACCTGGGCACTCAAACCTTCAGCTTATTGGGTCGATCCTTCTTTCCCAGCGCGAGCTAAAAGCATGCGGCTATACGAACTTTTAAGGGGATTTCATCACCACTCGCATCGGTCCAGTGGGGTGATATAAGGACGAAAGGGCACAGTACAACGTGCCCTTTCCCGCAATAATTCAGAGTTTGAATCCAACAAATTTTATGGACTGATCAAATCAAATCGGCATGGACTAAAATTGCCCGCAGGTTCTGGCGAGAGGCTTCATCCAAATCTACAAGCGGGCCGCGCACAGGACCACCATAATATCCAAGCATGTCCATGGCAGCTTTCAAACCCG
>JASFLN010000326.1:0-3212 GCA_050118075.1 Anaerolineales bacterium | reverse complement strand
CTGGGGGCAGTCGTGCTCGAATCTCAGGAGGAAATGCTTTGAGTCTGCCCTCGCGTCGCGTAGGGATTGTGACGGACAGCACAGCTGACATCCCAACGCAGATCCTCCAAGAACTGGACATCAGGAGCGTACCAGCCCTATTGACCCTTGATGGCAGGACATTCATCGATGGTCATGATCTATCCAGGGTGGAGTTTTACCGTCGAATGCCTTCTCTGACCCATCCACCAACGACGGCCTCACCCTCCCCCATCATGTTCAAGGAAGCTTACGAACGCTTGCTCACTTCCGGCGTCGATCAAATCCTTTCGATCCACGTATCGTCCAAATTGAGCGGGATGTTGAACGCTGCGTATCAAGCTGCTCAGGAGTTTGGTGCTCGGGTCAATCTTTTCGATAGCCAACAGCTTTCATTGGGACTTGGCTATCAGGTGATGGAAGCTGCTCGCTCCGCACTGAAGGGTTTGGAGTTGCAAGAAATCCTTAATCACGTTCGCGCGGTAAAGGAGAACGTCAAACTGCTGGCCCTGATTAACTCTTTAGAGTATCTACGGCGAGGCGGCAGGGTAAGCTGGCTTCAAGCAGGTGTCAGCGAGCTGCTCAAGATAAAGCTTCTGCTGACGATCAAGGACGGTTTGGTTGAATCATTTTCACGTGCCCGTACGTTCAACCGAGCCATGGATATTTTGCGTCGAGAAGTGCATTCATGGTCTCCACTCAATCAGCTCACCGTCATGCACGCCGGCATTGAACAACGTGCAGAAGAGCTTGCCGAAGAACTTCAAACCCTTTCAGATACCACACCGATGATCGTGAACGTCACAACAGTCATCGGGGCACATGTCGGACCTGGCTCGATCGGCGTTGCCGCTCTCCCTAAGATCTAAGTCTGGCACTTTTAATCTATGGACCTTATAGTTAACATCGATGAATAATTCACTTGTCAAGTTATCCAAGTTCTTTAAGTTAGAAGCTGAGCGTGGTTACGATAACCGTGCCGTTGTCGGCGGATTACAGCGCATGCTTGAACCCTGGAAGCAGGAGGCCGAGCAGGAGCAGCTGCCTGACACCGTCATTGAGGTTGTCGAATCACGCCTCCGTGATTATGGACGCCTGGCACCCCACTCTCGCAAGGAAGCCTTGCTGGGGTTGTGGAATCGCCTTTCCGAGACGTATCCCGATCTCCCCAAGGACATCTTCGAAGCGGCACCGGCCATCGAAAGTGCCGAGGGTCACGAGCAGCCCGCTGAGGCTTACCCTGAAGCAGAACAAGGGGAAGAACCCCAAGCTGCCCCAAGTGAAAAATCCCAAAACCAGGCACAAACAAGCACTGAACCTGCGGATGAGCCAGCCGCGGAAACACAAAAACCAACTCCAACCGAACCCCCACCAGAATTGAACGCCCCGCTCACGACAATCCAGGGCATTGGCTCGAAGACCTCCAAGACGCTTGGAAAACTCGGGCTGAAAACGCTGGGCGACCTGCTATGGCACCTACCCCGCCGCTACGATGATTACTCACAGCTCGAAACGATCAACCGCCTCTGGTACGGGCAAGAAGTCACCGTTATTGGGACGGTTGAATCGGCGAATATGCGCGAGGTGCGCGGGGGACGAATGAAGCTCACCGAGGCGACAATCAGCGATGGAACGGGTTCGCTTCGTATCACCTGGTTCAACCAACCCTGGATCTTGAAAAAGCTCAAACCCGGTACCGCCATCGTTCTTTCCGGCAAGGTAGATCAGTACCTCGGCCGCCTGACAATGACGAACCCGGAATGGGAGCCGCTCGAGCAGCGTCAACTGCATACGAACCGCATTGTGCCCGTGTATCCTTTGACGGCGGGTGTGTCCGGTAAGTGGCTGCGACGTGTGATTAGCTCTGTCGTGGATCGAATGGCAGCTCGCATTCCAGATCCCCTGCCAGAATCGGTACGAAAATCTGCTCAGCTCGCAAACCTTCAGCACGCACTAAGACAGGCTCACTTTCCAGATTCTTGGGAGGCCTTAAAAGAAGCACAGCACCGGCTTGCGTTTGATGAGATGTTCATGCTGCAGTTGGGTGTCTTCCATCAGAAACAGGAATGGGAGCAGCTTCGAACCCAACCGCTTCAGATTGATGACGACTGGATGACCCGCTTTCTTGATGGCCTGCCCTATCAACTCACCGCTGCCCAGCAGCAGGCAGTTGAGGATATCCGCAGTGATATGGCCTCGGGCACTCCCATGAACCGCCTGCTCCAGGGCGACGTCGGATCGGGAAAAACAGTCGTTGCCGCGGTAGGCGTTGGGATTGCCTGTGCCAACGGCTCGCAAGCCGCCTTGATGGCGCCCACCAGCATCCTGGCCGATCAACACTACCGCACGCTGTTGGACCTGCTGCCCGGGACGGCCGGGATCGAACCCAACCGCATCCGTCTGCTAATTGGTGCAACGCCGGAGAGTGAGAAGGATCAAATCCGCGAGCAACTGCAGTCCGGCGAGATTGATCTGGTCGTCGGTACGCATGCGCTCATCGAAGATCCGATCCAATTCAACCGCCTCGGATACGTGATCATCGACGAACAGCATCGTTTCGGCGTGGAGCAGCGCGCTCGCCTACGCGATAAAGGGGACAATCCAAACTTGCTCGTGATGACGGCAACCCCGATCCCGCGATCGCTTGCACTGACGATTTATGGCGACCTTGAACTTACCGTCCTCGACGAAATGCCGCCCGGGCGCCAGACCGTGGAAACGCGTATTATGTTCCCGGGCGAACGCAATCGTGCCTACAATTTCATCCGCAGTCAGATTGAAGAAGGCTACCAAGCTTTTATTATCTTCCCGCTGGTTGAGGGCACGGACAAGGTACAGACCAAAGCAGCAGTTGACGAGCACGCAGAGATCCAGAACGACATCTTCCCGAACAACGATGTAGGTCTGCTGCACGGAAGGTTGAAACAGGACGAAAAAGATGCTGTCATGGAACAATTCAGATCGGGTGATCTTCAGGTCCTGGTTTCCACGTCGGTCGTAGAGGTCGGCGTCGATATCCCGAACGCAACCGTGATGCTGGTGGAAGGTGCAAACCATTTCGGCCTTGCTCAACTGCACCAGTTCCGAGGTCGTGTCGGACGTGGAACTGCTCAGAGCTACTGCATTTTGATCCCGGATGAACCCGACGATACGCAAAACGAACGCTTACAAGCCATGGCGACTACATCCGATGG
>JASFLN010000325.1:0-3216 GCA_050118075.1 Anaerolineales bacterium | reverse complement strand
TTTGGAAAGGAGTATCAGGGACTCTACTGGCCAGAGACCATGCTCCTGCGCGGACTGAACGACAGTCAATCCGCACTGAACGACATAGCCAAGATATATGTTCAGATGCGTCCGGACAAGATCCACATCAACCTCCCCACCCGCCCTCCAGCTGAGACATGGGTGGAACCTGCTGACGAAGAGGGAATGATGCGTGCCCGGGCGATCCTCGGTGACATCGCAGAAGTCGTTCATCCGATCGAAGGTAAGTTTGATCTCAGCGGTTACGAGAATGTCATTGATGCTGTGCTGGGGATCATCACACGTCATCCAATGCGCATGGAAGAGCTGCAGCGTACACTGGCGGATTGGGCGCCATCGGAGGTCCATCAAGCGCTCACCGAACTGCGCTCAAGCGGCCGGGCCCAGATCGTCGAGCGCTGCGGCGTCCGATTCTGGAGCTCGGCAGAATCCTTCTACCCGCAGCCAAACCACAGCGAGAGGAATTCGCCATCCACTCGACAGCATTGAAAAGCGTACATAGTGAATGTGCGCAACCGTGGTCCATAGCATAGCTACAGGGTTCGCATGAGTTGAGGGCAACCGATGGTTCAACGGCAGTTGATGATTTATCCACAAGATCAAAAAGCCTTACGATCGAAAAGTGATGCTGTTCAATCTTTCGATCAGGAAGTAAAGGCTCTGATCCAGGACTTAAAAGACACGCTACAAGCCCATCCCCAGGGCATCGGCCTCGCCGCGCCACAGATCAATGTCCATAAACGCGTCGTGATCGTTCGTCTGGGTTTGAGAGATCAAGACGTCGAAGAAAGAAAACCAGCCTTAGCCTTGATCAATCCCATCATCTGTCAGGCTGGTGACCAGCGGCGCGATTTCGATGGATGCTTGAGCTTCCCTGGTTTATATGGCGAAACGGTGCGACCACACTACTTGTGTGTCTCATGGATGAACGCTTCGGGTGAACCTCAGAAAGCTGAGTTTCACGAGTTTGATGCCGTCCTTGTCCACCACGAGATCGATCATCTGGAGGGTGTTCTATTCATTGATCGCATAGAAAGTAGAGAGGACCTTTTTAGGATCGGCGAGGATGAATTTGGTCATAAGATGCGTCTACCGGCAATGGGGAACCCTTTGGAAGAATCACAGTCGATCAGATCCATCCGCTGAACGCAGAGTCGAATGCCAGCCGATCGTATCGAAGGACTGAAATAAGTACGGATGGAGAGCTAATCTATCGATTGCTATTTGCACTTTGAAACGGGGTACAAAATTGATGCTAGAGAAAAGTGGAAACAAGATGAACGGCAAACGCTATCCCTTGGTTAGAAAACGTTTTGGGATCGTCGGCAAAGGTGGCGCAGGCAAGACCACGGTAACCATATTTTTAGCCCGTGCGTTGCGGCAAGCTGGCTATGATGTATGTCTCCTCGACGCCGACTCGACCAACATCGGCATCCATCACGCGTTGGGAATTGAACGCGTTCCAGCATCACTTATTGACTACTTTGGCGGTATGGTTTTTAGCGGCGGCAAGGTGACCTGCCCGGTGGACGATCCGCTACCACTCCCAAATCCCGCACTCGATCTCGATCGGCTCCCTGCCGAATTTCACTCCCAGAGCCCTGAAGGCATTCACCTGCTGATCGCCGGGAAGATTGGTGATCTCGGTCCAGGCGCGGGATGTGACGGACCGATCAACAAGATTGCGAGGGATGTTGTCATTGATGCACAGGAGGGCGACCCGGTTCTGCTGATCGATTTCAAGGCTGGCTTCGAAGATTCCGCGCGCGGGGCGATCACCGGCCTGGATTGGGTCTTGACAGTCGTCGATCCTACTCACGCCTCGATCCAGATGGCTCTACACATGAAGCAGATGGTTGCAAAAATCAAGGCTGGTGTGCCCCCTGCGACAGAACATCTCGAGGACCCTATGCTGGTAGAACTTGCACAAACTCTCTTCCGTGAATCGAACGTAAAGGATGTTTTCGCGATCATCAACCGCGTCCCAGACACCGAGACAGAAGCGTACCTACGCAGTGCCCTAAACAGCGAGAATATCCAAACCCTCGGTTGTTTTCCACATAATCCCGCAATGACAAAAGCCTGGCTGCGAGGAGAATTAGTTGAAAGCAGTGAACTCATGGCCAAGGGGCAGCAGATTGTGGATGAACTTGAGCGAGTTGCGATGAAATCGAACCTTAAGCCAGAATCAACCTAAAAAGGAAAAACGATGTGTCAGGCGACGATTATCCTTCACGATGGCAACGAAACAAAAGAGATCTTAAAAGATGTGATCCATCTCAAGGTCGAGGAGAAGTCGATTGTGTGCTCACGCTTCTTCGAAGAACCCACCCCGATCAAGGCGGCGATTCAAGAGATCGATTTCTTGAAGCACCTTGTTCACCTCGTGCCGATCCACGAAGATGAAAGGTAAATCCATGCCCGAACACGGAGAAATTGACAAATTACGCGTGCTGATCCCGCATTGGATCGATCACAATAACGGACACGCCCAGGAATTCAAGACCTGGTCCACCAAAGCCGGTGAAGCAGCTCAGGACATCGAAACGGCTGCGGCTCGAATGGAAGCCGCAAATGATGCTCTTCAAGAGGCCCTCATCAAGCTCGGCGGTCCGATCGATATCGACCCCCATCCACATGACTGATCAAAGCACAGAAATATCCTCCCACCGATTCCGGGATGCGAGGCTACCATCGCTGATCGGCACATCGGAATATAGCTGCCCTGTGATCGTGATTCCACCATGCTGGAAATAGCCGTGAAACAACCCCTAATATTCTTATCATTTCTAATCACGTTGTCTTGCGCTTGCAGCAGACTGCAGGAAGTGCAGGCTCGAGTAAAGAGTTCCCTACCAACAAAACCAGAATTCATACAGGATTCGGGCGAATCAGGAACAAGCCTATCCAGAGAAGAGCCGCGTTCAACGGCTTCAACAACAGCCAGTCCCATCCATGAAAGGACCAACCAGGAAATGCCCTCGAGCAATAATATTGAAGCACTCAAGATCACGGTGCTCTATGACAACAACGCTTACGATCAACGTCTGAAAACAGCCTGGGGGTTCTCAGCCCTGCTGGAATATGACGGCTCCACAGTCCTGTTTGACACCGGCGGCGAAGGCCCAACGCTCATGGCCAACATCGCTGCTCTCGGAGTCGATCCGTCCAGAATCGACACCATCTTTCTTTCGC
>JASFLN010000324.1:0-3217 GCA_050118075.1 Anaerolineales bacterium | reverse complement strand
CAGAGACTTCTTGTGTTTTTCTTTGACCTGCACTACATCCTTGCGCTCTCGCATCGGCCGCCTCCTGACTCAAACTGCTTATCAAGAGTATACGTTTAAGCAGATCTCTCTGCATCCCTTGCAAGCCCGCCTGTCCCATCAATCTTGCTGGAAAAACAGAAAACGCCCGGGTGGGCGTTTTCTCCATATGTTATGCAGCTCTTCAATGTAGGGGCGACCAGCCGGCCGCCCTTCGCAACGCATCGTTTAGATATGAATGGTTTGACCTTCAGCGCCGTGAGCCGCTTCCATTAAAGCCTCTCCCAGGCTGGGATGGATATGCACATTGCGGGCAATTTCGGCCGGTGTAAGTTCCATCATCTGGGCGATCGTCAGTTCGGGCAACAACTCCGTGACCTCCGGTCCCACCAGATGTGCGCCAAGGATCTCACCATACTGTGCATCGGTAATCAGCTTGACCCAACCCCTGGTCTCACCCAGGCCGAGTGCTTTGCCGTTTGCCTGGAACGGGAAGCGACCTTCCTTGACCTCATAACCCTCTTCTTTTGCCTGCTCGGCAGTTAATCCAAACGAGGCGATCTGAGGCTGCGAAAATGTACCGCGAGGCATCATGCGGTAGTCCAGCGTGATCGTTTCGACTCCCGTGATATTTTCAGCGCAAATGATGCCCATCGCTGATGCCACGTGCGCTAACATCAATTTACCGGTGACGTCCCCAATCGCCCACACACCATCCACATTGGTCGCCATACGTTCATCGATCTTGATAAAATCTTTTTCGTCCAGTTCGACACCCGCTTTGTCAAGCCCCATGTCTTTAGTGTTGGGACGGAAACCGATTGCGACCAATGCCTGTTCAGCATCCAGGATCTGTTCGCCATCTTTTTCGCTGGACACCTTCACTTTGACCTTCGTCTTAAGCACCTCAATGCCTTCGACCCTGGTATTGACATGGATGTTGATGCCATTTCGCTTGAAAGCGCGCGCGATTTCCTTGCTGACCTCTTCGTCTTCCAGCGGAGCCAGTCTGGGAAGCATTTCCACGATCGAGACCTCCACTCCATACGAGTTCCAGATCGTAGCGAATTCAAGGCCGATCGCACCTGCGCCAATGATCACAACGGATTTGGGTAGGCTTTCTTGCAGGATAGCCTCCCAATACGTAAGCACGCGTTCGCCATCCGCCTCCACCCCAGGGATCATCATCGCTGAGGCTCCTGTAGCGATGACAATATCTTCTGCGGTCAACGTCTTCTTTTCGCCTTCTTCGGTAGTGACCTCAAGCTCTTTGGGACCGGTAAAACGCGCCTCTCCCATATGAACCTCAATGTCGTGCTTTTTCATCAAGAAACCCACACCCTTGGTCAACCGGTCGGAGACCTCACGGCTGCGCTTAACAGCTGCGGAGTAATCCAATTTCAAACCATCAACCTTGAAACCAAACTCTTCGCCGCGCTCTCGCAGGGTGTGGGCTACGTCGGCGTTTTTTAACAACGCTTTTGAGGGTATGCAGCCAACGTTCAAGCAAATGCCGCCCAGAAATTCGCGCTCAATAATTGCAGTTTTCTTTCCCAATTGAGCTGCCCTAATAGCGTTTACATAACCACCAGGTCCAGCGCCAATAACAATAACGTCGTAATCTGCCATGTGGGGATCCTCCTCGTTCGTGTCCCCCTATTCTATCGCACTCCTATGAGTCAAATGTGCAACAATCCTAAGACCAGGTTTCGAGTATTTGGACGACTTTGCCCAGAAAATGATCGGCGACTGCACCATCCAGGATGCGGTGGTCAAAGGTCAGCGAGAGGTAAAGCATCGGTCGGATAGCAAACACGTCCTCGCTGTCGCCCGCCGGCGATTGGATCTCAACCGCAACGACGCGTTTTTGAATGGCGCCCACACCCAGAATTCCAGCTTGCGGTTGATTGATAATCGGGGTGGCAAAAAGCGACCCGGCGACACCATGATTCGTGATCGTGAAGGTACCACCTTGGACTTCCTCGGGCTCGAGATCACCATCCCGGGCGCGGCGGGCAAGGTCATTGATCGATTGGGCCAGCGCGAGCAGCGACTGCTGTTCAGCTTGCTTGATCACAGGCACGATCAGTCCCTCCTCGCCCAACGACACCGCAATACCTAGATTGACCTGTGGGTGGAGATGAACGCCATCTTCTCCCCAAGATGAGTTGACAATTGGAACTTCCTTTAAAGCTCGTACCGTCGCGGCAGCAAAATATGCCGTAAAGGTTAGTTTCACCCCATCACGTTCAAACAACGCTTTGTTGGCCTCGCGGTGCTTGGTGACGCGGCTTAAATTGACCTCCATCACCGTGGTCACATGCGGACTGGTTGACTTCGACTGCAGCATGTGTTTCGCAATCGACTTACGAACGGGAGTGTGTGGGATCACCTCACCTGGCTTGCCGGCGCTTTCAGCCTTGCCCGACGGCTTGAAAATCTCCTCCGTCGGCCGGAACAATTCACCGGAAGCAGGTGACTCCCACGCTGCAGCTGCGACCTGCGTTTGGGCTGCGCCTGATTCTACATAGGCGAGAACATCTTTCTTAGTGATCCGCCCACCTCGGCCGCTGCCCGGAACCCGCGCTAAATCCACATCATGTTCTGCAGCGATGCGGGCGACAACCGGCGAAATGAAACCTAAATCTTTGCTCCGCCCCGGGGTAACCGGTTGCCCGGGTTGTGTCTCAGCCGCTGGTTCGGCCACAGCTGTGGGCTTTTCTTGCACTTCGAAAGATACAGCTTCCGGCGCTTCAGGTGGAGCCTCACCTTGCTCTCCAATCGCAGCGAGCAACGTGCCCGCCTGTACAGTCTCACCTTCAGGGATATAAATTTTCAGGAGAACGCCGCTTGCGGGTGATGGCACCTCAGTATCCACCTTGTCGGTGTTGACCTCGAGCAGTGCATCGAACTCCTCGATTTGATCCCCTTCTTTGACGAGCCACTTCGTCACCGTACCTTCGACAACGGACTCTCCAAGTTGGGGCATGATCACTTCAGTCGCCATGATGTTTACTACCTTCCATATGCTTCAATAAACCTAAAACGCGGCCAGGTCACGTATCGCCTCGGCGATCTTGGCGGCATCGGGCATAAACCAGTCCTGGAGTGGATGGCTGAACGGCACCGCGGGCACGTCAGGCCCGGCTAACCGCTTCACCGGCGCGTCAAGGAAGATAAATGCTTCATCGGCGATGAT
>JASFLN010000323.1:0-3221 GCA_050118075.1 Anaerolineales bacterium | reverse complement strand
TCTGCTACCTTTTGCGCATTCTCACTATGTCGCTGCATGCGCAGTGATAAAGTTTCCAGGAACTGCAGCGTGAGCCACGCTTCAAATGGCTGCAGCACAGCTCCGACGAACTCTGTGGTGTTCCAGCGCACATCTTCAATCAGGGCTTCTGGGCCGACAATCGCTCCACCCAGCACGGTTGCGTTTCCGCACAGGAATTTTGTAATAGAGAGCAGAACGATATCGGCGCCCAGGTCAATCGGATGCTGCAGTGCGGCTGTCGCCGTGGTGTTGTCTACAAGCAGCGGGACACCTTTGGCGTGCGCGCAATCGGCGACGGCGGCAATATCCGTAACAAAAAGCGCCGGGTTGCTGGGCGTCTCAACCCATACAAGTTTGGTGTGTTCATCAATCGCCTCGTCCCATGACCGCAC
This sequence comes from Anaerolineales bacterium, assembly GCA_050118075.1. GTDB lineage: Bacteria > Chloroflexota > Anaerolineae > Anaerolineales > E44-bin32 > E44-bin32. The sequence goes on along the minus strand of JASFLN010000323.1, from coordinate 2,808 downwards.
GTCGGCAGGATCTTCAACAAAGTGAAAATCGACGCCGCAGCGTTCCGGAAAAATAGTGGCCGCTTGCTTATACCCTTCTCCATAGATGTTCAAGCTTGTGACGACGTTATCCCCCGGACGGGTGAGGGTGAAAACCAGGTTGAACAAAGCCTGTGACCCTGAACTTGCTGACAGACAGGCTTCACCGCCTTCCAGCGCAGCCAGGCGATCTTCCAGCACCGCGGTGGTGGGTGTTTTTGTGCGTCCATAGACAGGATACGGGATCTCTTCGAAACGTTCATAAGGATAGGTCATCGATTGGACGATGGGAGGTACGAAGGAGCGGAAATCCTCGACGCTCGCGAGAGGGTGAAAACCAGAATGCAGCGCTCTGGTGTCGAAACCCAATTCAGAGTCTTGACCTGCTGACCGGGGCGCCTCAGGGTCAAATCTCCAGGCATCACGCATAAAGAATCGTTCTTCGTTCATCTTGGCCTCGCTTCAAGCTCAGAATCTGGGATCAAAAAGGATCAATTAAGCTGCTGCCTCTTCCGCTCGCTTCACGAAATCCTTCAACCCGGTTTTGATGTCAGGGGAGAGTGGTTCGGGTTCGTGTTCTGCAAGGATTGCATCAACTTTTTTGCTGGCACGCTCTCCCATGGATAAGCCGCCGCTGTCCTGCCAAGCTGAGAAGATCTGGCGATCAGCGAGCTTGGAGTAATAGGCATCTTTGAAATGCCGAAATGTATGGTCGTGAGAAAGGTAATCACCATCCGGGCCGAGTTCTTCCACGACGTCCATCGCCAGAGTCTCCTCATTGACGATGACACCTCGTGTCGCTGCCCGCAGCCAGCCAAGCAGATCATCTGCAATGGCCATCAGCTGAAGCGAGCCCTGCATGCCGGCATCCATAAAACCGATATCATGCACAATGTTGGCACCATTCAACAGCGGAAAGAGCAATCCTAATGCGCATTCGGCTCCCGCCTGCTGATCCAAGACTTTGGAGTCGGTAGAACCCCCGAGCCCAAAGACCGGTAAATCGTAATATTTGCCCATTGCGATAGCGACGCCCTGCTCATCCGGTAAACAGTAATTCCCTACCATTGTCTGCAGATTATAGGGGCCGCCGTTCCACCCGGGGACAGCGATCGGCGTCCCAGGGCGGACGAGCTGGGAAAGCACTACACCTAAGAGAGTGCCGGCATTCATCGTGGCCATGCAACCGGCGGTCGTGGCCGGTGAATTCACGCCAGCCGCATTCAAGGGAATATACAGCTGGGGCAGACCTTTCTGGGCAAAGTAGATACACTTCTGGAGGGAATCTTCATTGGCCACCATACCGCTGGTGACGTTGATATAACATACTGCGAATGGGCGCTCACGGAACGCCGTCTCACCCCCCGCAGCAATTTCAGCCATCTCAACACAATCAACACAGGATCCAAAATCAGGGGTGACGAAGACGATGGGTTTGGTGGTGTTGTTGATCATCGCTTCCATTTGATAGTGGGGGTAAACCGAGTCGGGGACATCCGAGGGAAGAAACGCCGACATGACAAAATCAATTTCTGGTAGCGCATCCATCAGACGACTGGCGTCGATGACATCCTTAAGCACAGCTCTGCGGCGCTCACCGCTGTGGTGGTCGAGGACATTTAGGCAGTCCGAACCGCCACCAAAATAGCTGTTGTATCCCCAGGCTTTTATGGCTGCCTGTCCATCGCGATCAAAGAGCGTCATGCGCTTGGGGGCAGTCGCCAGGGCTTGAGTGACCATGTGTTCAGGTATCCGCACCAGCTGGCCATCGACGCTCGCACCTGCACTGGCAAGCACTTCGCACGCCTCTGTAGAGCGTGTCTCAATGCCCACACGCTCAAGCACTTCCAGGCTGGCGACATGAATTTGTTCACACTCCTGCTTTCCAAGGCGGGAGAACTGAGCGCTTGTTTTTGATTGCCCATGCGTCTGGATCATCTTGTACCTCAGCCTGACCTGAATCGGATTTCTGACGTGACCCATTGTATATCGATTGTTTATCCTGGATAACCTCCTGTAAGTTTCCTAATCTAGATCTTTGCTCGATAATAGGCTGGTCCGGGAGAAGCCATGGACAAACCGGACGGAGATGACCCCAGTCCAAGCCCGAAAGGCCAGCCAATGAACTTCCCCACTGCAGCAAGCTTCAATTCCCCACAATTTTCACTGCTCACCGAGCAGGAAAAAAAAGCGCTCCATTTTGCCGCGCTGGAGGTTTTACGCCGAACCGGTATTCGCTTCCATCATAGGGAAGCGCTGGACATGCTCAAGGTGGCCGGCGCGTTCGTCTCGGATGAGAACCTGGTAAGGTTTCCAGCAAATATGGTGGAAGATGCGCTCGCCACGGCGCCCAGTCGGGTGATTATGTGTGATCGGGATGGAGCCCCAAGCGTGTTTCTGGAGGGCAGGCGCGCCAACTTCGGCACTGGCTCCGACTGCCTGAACTTATTGGATCCGGATTCAGGTGAACACCGGAAATTCGTCAAACAGGACTTGATCGATGCCTACCATCTGTGTGATGCACTACCCAATATTGACTTTGTGATGTCGATCGGGATCCCTACCGATGTTGATCCTGATCTCACGTACGATGTTCAAATGGCGTTGATGCTTGAGCATACGACCAAGCCGCTCGTTTTCGTGACAGAGGATGCCGCCAGCTGCCAGCGTGCAATCGATATGGCTGCGGTAGTGGCTGGGGGGCATGAAGCACTTCGCGAACAGCAGCATATTCTGCTTTACAGTGAACCGAGTTCACCGCTGCAGCAATCTGACACTGCTATTGAGAAA
>JASFLN010000322.1:0-3229 GCA_050118075.1 Anaerolineales bacterium | reverse complement strand
CCCGGCAATAGATTTGCGTTCAGGAAGGGTTGTCCGGTTGAAACGCGGTGATACAGATCGTGAGACGCGCTACTCCGAAGATCCAGCGAGTGTCGCTGACCGGTTCATCACAGCTGGAGCCCGCTGGCTGCACGTCATTGACCTGGACGGAGCAGTCCAGGGGGTAGGATCTCCCAATGAGACTGCGCTTGGTGAGATCCTGGAGCGAGGGGTGCTGGTTCAAGTTGGTGGTGGCTTGCGCGATCTTGAAAGGATTGAAGCTGTGCTGGAAAAAGGTGTCGCCCGCGTCCTGCTTGGGACGCTGGCGATTGAACAGCCAGAGAGGGTCGCTGAAGCTGTGCGGCGATGGGGTGCTGAGAAAATATCGGTCGCGTTGGATGCCAACAAGGGTTCGCTTGTATCCCGGGGTTGGACCCGGTTGACAGATCTGAATCCGGTTCCATGGGCGACCCGCCTGCAAAAGCAAGGGATCAGGACCGTGTTGGTCACGGATGTGCAGCGAGATGGCATGGGGAGTGGGATCAACATTAAGTATGCCCGCCAGATCTCTGAGCAGTGCGGCCTCAACGTTATTATCGCTGGAGGGGCGAGATCACTTGTCGATGTTCGTGCTGCCCAGGCTGCAAACCTGGCCGGGATTGTATTAGGGCGGGCGCTTTATGAGGGTCAGATAAAGTTAGAGCAGGCGCTGGAATGTTAGCTAAAAGGATCATTCCCTGCCTTGACATCCGTGATGGTCGAGTTGTGAAGGGTATCCATTTTGTTAATTTGCGAGATGCCGGCGATCCAGTCGAGCAAGCTCGTAAATATGATCGCATGGGGGCGGATGAACTTGTGTTTCTTGATATTATGGCCACTCCTCGAGGGCGGGAGACCACTGCACACGTCGTCCGTCAAGTTGCAGATCAGGTTTTTCTTCCACTGACAGTCGGAGGGGGTATACGTTCCGTCGAGGACATGCGCCAGATTCTATTGGCCGGGGCGGATAAGGTAAGCATTAATTCTGCTGCCGTTCGACGGCCGGAAATCCTTTCTGACGGTGCCGCGCGGTTTGGAAACCAATGCATTGTCCTGGCAGTGGATGCCAGAAGGAACCCCGGAGGGTGGTGGGAAGTCGTCGTCGAAGGTGGTCGCACTGCGACAGGAATAGATGCCCTCGAATGGGCGGAACAAGCGGTCGAGCTCGGTGCGGGGGAGATTTTGCTGACCAGTATGGATACCGATGGGACCTTGGATGGCTATGACGTTGACCTTACCCGTTGTGTGAGTGAGCTCGTGAATGTTCCCGTCATCGCCAGTGGAGGGGCTGGCACGGTTGAGCACTTCATCGAGGTTTTTAAAAGTGGTGGGGCAAGTGCTGCGCTTGCCGCTTCAATATTTCATGACGGTGTGTTGACCGTCGCTGAGGTGAAGACGGGGTTGATCGAGGCGGGATTGCCAATCCGCTGGGTACCTGACGGGGATAGTAAAGATAATGAGTGAAAGGATCAGGATGCAGATCAACTTTGATGCGCGTGGTTTAATGCCGGCCATTATCCAGGATGAGGACAGCAAAGAGGTACTGATGATGGCGTGGATGAACGCTGATGCGCTGAAGGAAACTCAATCAAGGGGTGAAGCGGTCTTCTGGAGTCGCAGTCGGAAAGAACTGTGGCATAAAGGTGCGACTTCGGGCAACCGTATGATCGTAAAGCGGATCTCGGTTGACTGTGATGGTGATACGTTGCTGTTGTTCGTTTCACCCTTGGGGCCAGCATGTCATACGGGTGAAAGGACATGTTTCTTCCGCAACCTGGAGGTGAGCCGTGATTGATGCGTTATTCCAGGTAATAGAGGCACGTAAAACCGAACGCCCTGACAATTCTTATACTGTCAAGCTATTGGATGCAGGCTCAGAAGAGATCGCCCGCAAGGTGGGGGAGGAGGCGCTGGAGGTTATCATTGCTGCTTTGAGTGAGGGCGATGAGCGATTGCTTCAAGAGAGCGCGGATCTGATCTACCACCTGCTTGTTCTGTTGAGCTCCAGAGGGCTTTCACCTGAGCAGGTGTATGAAGTGCTGCGTCAGCGAAGATCTCCAGTTGAGGGTTAGGGATGCATATATTGCTTCTGGACATGGACGGCGTGCTTGTCGATCCAAAAGGCTATCACAATGCACTGCGTAAGACAGTTAGGCTATGGGCTGAAACGCTTGGTTTTAATGGGGTTGAATTATCCCAGGCTACGATCAACCGTTTTGAATCCGTTGGCCTCACCTCAGAGTGGGATTCAGCCTCGGTTTGTGTCGCATTGATGCTGCGTGAGCGCTGGAGACTCGAACCGGATTTTAAACTACCGGATTCGGTGAATTCAGGCACGCAAACCGGATTCGTTTTTGAGGTTGAAATCTGGGATGAATTTCTTGAAAGACTGAATGATCGTGTTCGCAAGGAAGAGCTTTTTTCAGAGGTCGAAGAGCGTCTCATCGAAGGGTTGCTTCGTGAGGCCCATATCCAGACAATTCAAGCGTTGATGCGCAACACAAGATACATTCATCGATCGCCGATTCATCGTACCCAGCAGGAATTTGTGCTGGGCAGCGATCAGATGCAGACCCTCTACGGCCTTGATCCCATCCTGAACTCCAATGGTACATTGTTGAGCGATGATAAGCCGACTTTCTCAGCTGAGACTCGGTCGAGGTTAATCGAATGGCTAGATGAACCCGGTAAGAGTGCGGTTGCGTTCACCAACCGTCCGTGTACGCCACCGGATGGACATTTCGACACGCCCGAAGCTGAGATGGGCTTGAGGGCTGTCGGGCTGGACGGCTTACCCATTATTGGCTGCGGTACGATGGGGTGGCTGAGTCAGCGCAAGGGGCAACCGCTTTTTGCATATCTCAAGCCATCAGCTGTGCATGCTTTGACGGCAATGCTGCACGCAGCTGGATTAAGTGCAACCGATTCTATTGAATCTGCGTATGCTGTTGATCATGGGAATAGCAAAGTTGAGCATCTTTCAAAGCTCCAGGGGGCGAGGATCGACGTATTTGAAGACTCGACCAACGGCTTGGTGAGTGCGCTAGCTGCAGGTGAGCAGCTGCGTTCATCTGGAATCGAGATCGACTTGCGACTTCATGGGATCTCGGATGAGCCTTCCAAGATTGCAGCTTTGCAAAATATCGGCGCAACGATTTATAAAAACTTCGATCAGGCGCTCTGTGCGCTGCCGGGGTTCAACTGCAGGTGA
>JASFLN010000321.1:0-3229 GCA_050118075.1 Anaerolineales bacterium | reverse complement strand
TAATTGTAGCCTATGGGGAATACGCAAAAAAGTCCGGGATGCCGGGCTTATTGCGTTTAGAAGTATCCTTTGAAGAGAATGGATTTCAGCTCTGCACCTTCTCATCCGAAAGACGAGCACCTAATTGCACTTCATCGGTCAGATCCAGGCGCAGCGGGGTCAATGAAACCATATTATGTCGAAGTGCCCAACGATCGCTACCTTCTTCAGGATCGGTCAGCGGCGTGGCGATAAACCAGTAGTGCTGCCTTCCGCGCGGATCCTTATCCGGCACCACCGCACCACTATAGGAGCGGACTGACTGGTGTGTCCAGAGGTATCCGGTAATGTCGGATTCGGGAAGGTTGACGTTGATCAAGGGGTGATCCTGAGCCAAGACGATCTCAATTGATCGCTTAATCGCATCCTTGAGAGGCTCAAAATTCGGCTCGTTTCCATTCACAGGCATACTGAATGCCGCCGCCTGAACACCAAGCAAAGCCGCCTGCTTCGCAGCTGCGACCGTCCCTGAGTGCCAGATGTCATTACCCAGGTTGGTTCCAAGATTAACCCCGGATAACACCAGATCAACCCCTTCCCACTGGTAAAGCCCCATCGCGACGCAGTCTGCCGGCGTTCCATTAACCCGATAGGCAGAAAATGATTTCATGGTGGTATGTCTGTAGGTCAGTGGTCGCTGTATAGTGATCGCATGCCCCATCGCTGATTGCTCAACATCGGGGGCTACGATGAGCACTTCACCAAACTGCTCAGCAACATCAGCCAGCGCAACCAGCCCAGGACTGAAAATGCCGTCATCGTTCGATACTAGAATTCTCATATGCAAAATAGACCTTTCCGATTTCAATACTTTTCAACAATCATATCTCGTAGGGTCGAATCTTATCGCGTCTTCATTCAGCTGTGTTTAAAGTCACTTAACATCACGGAAGCTCGCCATAGATGACTATCCCACATCTGCATTCGGAACTGTCCACCCATTCAAAGTCCTTCCTCTGGCAGCGGAGTAATCTGCCGCGTAAGTGCACATTAAATGAGAAAAGCCCCCGGATACCCGGGGGCTTTGGTCAACATAGGTATTAGGCTATACGATGCTAACGTCAGCCGCCTGCAGGCCTTTGGGGCCTTGCTCAACGCTGAATTCGACGCGCTGGCCTTCTTCCAGGGTCCGAAAGCCATCCGCTTGGATTGCCGAATAGTGAACAAAGACATCATCGCCGTCTTCAACTTCGATGAAGCCGTAGCCCTTGCTCGCATTGAACCATTTGACCGTACCAAGAACTCGTTCCGACATCTTTCGTTGCCTCCTTAGGGCATGCTAATTGCTAAGGTGCTTGTCTCGTTCCCGGCGGTCGGATCTTGATAAAACCAAGCCGGCCCAAGCTGCTTACGCTCAGGCCTTGATCTTTCGACTTCCAGACAGAACGTGCATGCAACCTTCAAGCCGGAATATTAACACAGTCACGGATTTTTGAATAGTAAGCATTTAGTACTTCTTCCGAAAGACATATCAACTAGTGCCATCACTGTTGAGATCAAATTACCTGTGATTCGAGATCTATGTGCCTTGTTCCCAGACCAGGTATGCATCGTAAATCTCAGGCAGCGTCGCCCAAACCACCTCACCGCTTTCGACGTAGGGTTGGATCGTACTCAACCAAAGTTCGAGTAGATCCTGGTTCAATGGAGAACCCAAGCTCCAGGCTACATATATCTGGTTAACTTGCTGCGGGTCTGAAAGCGCGATTGCGTCTTTCAGCTCCAACTCAAACTGCTCGATATCTTTTTCATTGAACTCACAATTGCGAACACCAGCTCCCATTTTTTCCTCTGCCATGCAAGCCAGGACGTAACCGGAAGGCAGAATCACCAGGTCGCCATCAGGATCGTGACGAAGCCAGTCTCGGCCATCCGAAGTCCTCCAGGGATGAAGACGATCCTCAAGCGCTTCGGGGAAAGTCTGATGACACTTTGAAGGGGCACTACAATCTCTATATTTTTCAGGCCGCAGCTCTACCGGCAGCGACATGACACTATAGGCGACATTACCGGTTGTGAATTCGTAGCCCGCCTTTATCGTCGCTTGCACCCAATCACAATGCGATGTGTTTCCCGAGACATGGCGAACACGGACACCCAGGGATTCGAGCTGAATTCGTTCACGCCGAAGCTCCTCAACGAATTTGCTGCAGTCATAATCCCGCTGTCCACCAATATCGGCATGCACCCCGATCCCGTGCCCGCGCAGCTCCATTTCGGAAAGAACATCATCCCCCCATTGGATGATGCCGTCCGTTAACTCCTTACTTTCCAAGGTCAATTTCGCCCCGTAATCCTCGAACAGGTCTGCATATTCACGCACGAGTTCGACATGTCGTTCGAAACCAGGTTCATCGACCTGATCCTTCCAACCCTCGAGATGCACCATGATCCCTAGATAGAGCACGGCTTCAGGCTGTTCGTGCTGAATACCACCGTCCCGAGTCTCGAATGGACAATCCTGTGCACAACGCTGGTGATTTTCTGGCGCTTGGCAGACTCCATCACCACACCTCACCAGGGTTGATTTAGGCAGCGTGGAAGGCTGTGCTGCTAATTCGGTGAGGGGCAGATTACAGCCGACAAGAAGAAGCACAAATGCATATACGTTGATTCGAGATAGACGACGGATCAAGGTCCAGACCTCCATAGCCCTTTGGTGCAGACTAACAAAACGGTCAGTGCGCCACATCGTTTTCTTTATGCGTGCGGTTGGACAAACGCCAGTGTGAAATGGCAATGACCAAACATCCAAAAGCACCACCGAGGACAAAAAGGGACATTTGAACACCGCTAAGCAGCAGATAGAAAAGGCTGAAAGAGAGAAATCCAATTGCAGAACCCCGGTAACTGAACGAGCTTGGATAGACGATCTTGCCAATGGGTGATTCCAGCACGGGTATGAGCCCAAAGAAAACCATATTTTGGGCATGCCGAATGTTGACTGCACAACTGAGAAGGATCAGAGTTCCCATCAAAAATTGGTAATACGCGATCGAGAACCATCCGAGGGTTACCAGATAGCGGACGAGTAGGATGACTGCAGTGAAGATCACAAGGTTTCGAAGGAATCGGGGACCAAACATTTGCCCCCGGGTAATCTCTTGTTTGAACTGTGGGGTTAACTCATAACCACCTTGAAACTCGATGATCTGCGGGTCTTGCGTCTGATAGCGCCTGGAAACAATGA
>JASFLN010000320.1:0-3230 GCA_050118075.1 Anaerolineales bacterium | reverse complement strand
CTCCCAGGCACGAAAAGCGATCAACGTCGGTCCTTGGGAGCCTCCGGCTATGGCCCCCTCATTTTCCAGCCCGGGGCTGCCGGGAGGTGCGGTCCCGCGTGCACGACCCGTGACCAACGTTCTCCCGCCCAGGTATCGATCGGCGTAGGCCTGGGGAACGCTGAAGAGGTAGGAACCCATCTTGATGCCGTGGAAGGGTGGCTCTTCCGGACCCACGTGGAAAACTCCGCGCGCGTCGGATCCATCCAGTTCATTGAACCAGATGGTCGGAAAAGATTCGTCCCCGAAGCTGCCCTCGGGGTACCATTCGTTCAACGAGCCGTAGATTTTGTCGGTGCTCTGTGATCCGAGTGGGGGTACGTAGGCGATATCACTGACGAAACTGTACGCTTCGTGCACCGTTTGCACCAGCCCGCCGTCAAAGATACTCATTGCCTGGATGAAATCAGCTGCGGGGAGATCTTCCCAATTGGTTGAATCCCCCGGATCCGGGATAGATACCCGGGCAAAATATGCGTTGCAGCCGGTGCTGCCTTCATAGCAAGGCTCGCTGTTCCCATCGAGCAGACCTTGAAAACCGGTCACAAACAGCGACCCGGAGCCCCCGTCCCCGGCGGGGTAGTAATCCATTCCCAGCGCACCCCAGGCGAAGTCATCGGGCAAGCGGAATGCCCCCTGGTAGGTAAAGTCCTCCGGGAGTAGGGCGTTCGTCGGGATCTGCTGTGGTTCTACGTGCGTCTCGCCGCTCTGGTCTGCGGTCATCGAGTCGCTCTCCACCACGCTGGGCTCTACCCCTTGCTCGACATCTACGAGTTCACCTTCTGGGGTCGAGCCAGGATAATTACAGGCACCCAGCAAGATGATTATGCAAACTTTCAGGATCCAAGGGAGGGGATTTGCTCGCGTCTCTATCATATGATCTTTCCTTCCATGACACTGCAGCACGTTTTGTGACCTGGAATACTTACACAGGGAATGCCCAATCTGTGTACTTTATCCCGCGAGTCCGCTGCGCTCAGGTTGCCGGGCTGGGTTCGCTTCCAAGCGATCTGGAATCGATCGCTTGGAGATAGAGCCTGGTGAAGGTATAGGCTCTATTCATAACCTGCGGGTCCATCTTGTCATGGGTGTCCTGCACTTGATGCCAGTAGGGCATCTCGCCATTGGGACCCATGCCATCGATCGTGATCGCCGGGATCCCGGACCGCAGTGCATCTGCCATTTCGGTGTTGCCGCCGTTGATTTCTGAAGGGTAGGCGCCCAGGCCTGGGTTTGCCGCCGCAAGCTCCTCTGCCAGTTGCGCGAGCTGTGCATCACTGCGGAAGGGGATGATGATGCCCTCTTTGGTCAGCCAGGAGGGGCCCGAACAGCCCAGCATTTCAAATACAACCGCGATGGGGTTCTTCAGCTCCGCAGTATGCCTGCGGAAGAAATCAATGGCGCCGTAATGCTGCACTTCCTCACAGCCGGTGCAGACCAGCCAGGCGCGGGTGTGCTTGAATGGTTCTTCCTGGAGGTGTTCGGCGAGTGTGAGGATCAGCCCTGCGGCGGAAGCGTTGTCGTTGGCACCGGCGCTGAAGGGGGTGCTGTCAGCCTGAAGGCACATGGCTGCCAGGGTGGCGGAAGCCAACGCGCTCGCGATCGTAGCCGGCCAGATCCATGTCCACTGGGTAAAGGTGCCGATGGTGTAAAGGACCACTTGCATCAACGCCAGGATGAAGGCGATGGTGGTGAAAGTCTGGTAGACCTTCACCCATGTCGGTGTTTTGAAAATGATCGGAGTGCGGTGACTATCCACGTGTCCGATCAATACCAGGTCCTGCCGATGTTCGCCGGAGGGTGGTATGACAGCGAAAACATTCTGACTGTCGCCTTTGGGGACGAGCATCCTGAGCAGGTTATTCTGGAAACTCAATTCCAAAAGTTGGGATACAAAGGCGGTAATCGAGATCAACGCGGCCAGAGCGGCGCTGAGGCGTCCGGATAGAGGGTAGATGGCGAACGCCAGCAGCATGAAGATCGCAACGAGCAGGTGCGGATGGTAGATCGAGGTCGCGCTGCGGAAGCTTTCTGTCCGGGGTTCAAGCTGCAGTTCGCGAAAGGTCTGCTCGCAGTAATCGGAGGCTTCTTTTTCTTTTTTGGTCGTTGAGCCTCGTGGGCCGATGTCTTTCGCCAGGTATCTCACATGGCCAAGCCATGTGTTGAGCTTCTCGTCCGTCGAGGATTGTTCAATCATGCTGCCCCTCCTTGCTTCGCTTACAGTGTAGCATCCAATCTTTCAGCAAACGATAGTGATCGCGTGTGGAAATCATCCTGAGCTGGAGGTATTGGATCAGCGATTACAAGGTCGATTTTGAGCTGTTGATTGTTGGAGGGGAAGCTGTGCGTTAGGATCGAGATGCCTGAGTGACAGGGTTGCCGGATTCTGCGATCACCTAAGCCATAGCCTTTCATCTCGTATCTGCTTCTCCGTAACCCTGAACCCAAGTTTCCATCCTTAAAGGGGGAAAAAGGCTGCTAATATTTGGAGATTTTCCTGAAGGTGGGCAAGCCATATCTACGCCTTGATTTCATCGAATTTGCACTAGGTTAAATCGCAGCATCACTGTTCTTGCTAGAATGGGTGCGGACCTATCTATGGATGAAGAACGAATTATTGAAATCCTTGCCTCTGTAGAGTATTTCTCCCGGCTTGATCGGTCTGCACTGGACCTCGTTCGGATGGCTACGCAGCATTGCTCGTGCATGCAAGGGGAATGCGTGTTTCAGGAGAGTGATCCCTGTATCGGCCTGTATATCGTTATCCGCGGTTGGGCCCGGGCTGTTAAAATCTCAGCAGCCGGAAGGGAACAGGTTATCCGTTTCGTGGGACCTGGAGACGTCTTCAATGAGATCGGCGTGCTCACCGGTGGGGTAAATGTCGTCACGGTGGAAGCCCTGGAGCCGTTAGAGCTGCTAATTGTTGAGCGGGAGGTATTACTCGGACTTGTTAATCAGCACCCTTCACTAGCTAAGGCACTGATCGAGAATTTGGCCAACCGGGTCTTATACGCGATGAGCATGGTGGTCGATCTTTCGCTTCATACGGTAGAGAGTCGATTGGCCCGCTTTTTACTGGACCAGGCTGTTGATCAACAAATCAACCGGCATAAATGGGCTACACAGGCGGTGATCGCCGCCAGGATCGGCACCGTGCCGGTGGTGATCAACCGCGCCTTCAGGACATTTGT
>JASFLN010000319.1:0-3239 GCA_050118075.1 Anaerolineales bacterium | reverse complement strand
TACCGGTGGGCTTGGATCACCTGTCTCGATGTACCTGGCAGCTGCAGGGGTTGGCACAATCGGTTTGGTCGATTACGACGTCGTGGATTTCACCAATTTGCAGCGCCAAATTGTTCACGGCACACACAGCATCGGGGAACGCAAGGTCGACTCAGCACGCGCCCGTTTGTTGGACATCAACCCGGACATCAACGTTATCAACTACGATGAGCCGTTCACCTCCGAGAACGCGATGCGCATCGCTGAACCGTACGACGTGATCATTGACGGCACGGATAACTTCCCGACACGTTATTTGATCAACGACGTATCGGTATTCACGGGTAAACCGAATGTCTACGGATCCATTTTTCGATTTGAGGGCCAGGTCAGCGTCTTCTGGGCAGAGAGGGGACCTTGCTATCGCTGCATCTTCCCCGAACCACCCCCGCCGGGCATGGTCCCATCATGCGCCGAGGGTGGTGTCTTCGGTGTATTGCCCGGCACCATCGGCACGCTGCAAGCGACGGAAACAATTAAAGTACTGCTTGGAATCGGCGAGCCGTTAATCGGTGCACTGCTGCTCTATGACGCGCTGGACCTGCGCTTTGATCGTGTGAAGCTCAAGAAGAACCCTCAGTGCAAGGTGTGCTCACCCGATCCCGAAATTACCGAGCTCATTGATTATGAAGCTTTTTGTGGTGTTCCCAGCCATGACCATGAGGAGGGCCGGCTTGAATCAAAGTGGGAGATTGAACCGCGTGAGCTAGCACAACGACTGAAAAGGGGCGAGAGTTTGCACCTCATCGACGTCCGCGAACCACATGAGCTGTCGATATCCTCACTTCCCCAAGCCGAGCTGATCCCGCTCGGATCGTTGGCCAGCAAGTTAAACACACTGGACAGTGCCACAGAGATCGTGTTGTTCTGCAAATCCGGAATTCGATCAGCGCGTGCGCTTGAACTGCTGGCCGGTGCAGGATTCCGTAAGCTTAAAAACCTGCGCGGGGGAATTAACGCCTGGGCGCGCGAGGTCGATCCTGAACTGCCTGTGTATTAGAGGGGAGCCAGGATCACGGTCCGGAAGTAAAAAGCGCCCACTTTCTGTCCACAGTCCCCCGATGACCGAGTGTCTCCTCACTCCCAATTGTCATTCCGACCGGAGGGAGCAATCCTCCCGCCGAATCCTTCCAACAGGACGATAGCCGGCTCATATGAACGTTTTGAAAGCAGCATCGCCTCTGTGCTTGTTTCCTCCGGGAGGATTTCTCGGCCTGCAGCCTTGAAATGACAGATGGATTGTGGGATCCGATATCGGCGAGCGGGAATCATAGAGCACCCAGTCTGTTTCCAGAATGTCCCGGTGATCGAGTACCGGAGCAACCGAGTACCTAATCCCTCATACCTGACCCTAATTTTCCATTTCCTTGACAAATCCGATCCTCTTACCTATACTCTCCCGAAATCTTATAGGGCCAAAGGCTTGGATGGGGACGAGTAGGCGTCGAAGCGGCGGCACAGAGAGCAGGAACTGGTGAAAACCTGCCCGAGCGCAGACGTCGAATGGCCCCCGGAGCCGCAGCACGAAAGGTCGTCCGACCGAGTAGTTCCTGCCGGAGCTGCCACCGTTATCTGGGCAAGGGGTATCGCCAAAATAGGCCGTACCCTTACTGAGTGAGGCTGGTCAGACGCATCCCGTCGCATCACGACGGGATTTTTCTTTTCTACCGGCTTAAGCGAGGTGGCACCGCGGGTTCAGACGCCCGTCCTCATGAGCGAGGACGGGCGTTTTCAATCCCAACAGGCCCGCCACACTACGGAGGTGTTTTATGAATTCGACGGTAAAGTATTTGCTGGATGAGACCGAGCTGCCAAGAACCTGGTACAACATCAACCAGGACATGCCCGTCTCACCGGGTCCTGTGCTGCATCCCGGGACCAAAGAACCGGTTACACCAGATTTCCTCGCTCAGCTTTTCCCGATGCGCTTCATCCAGGAAGCGGTCAGCCAGGAGTCTGAAGTGGCAATCCCGGAGCAAGTGTTAGAGGTCTATAAACTCTGGCGACCGACACCCCTCTTCCGGGCTTCACGGTTGGAGAAAGCCCTGGATACACCCGCGCATATCTACTACAAGTATGAAGGTGTATCGCCGGTCGGATCTCACAAACCCAACACCGCAATACCACAGGCATTTTACGCGAGCGAGGAAGGCGTGCGCGGCTTCACGACAGAAACTGGCGCCGGGCAATGGGGTTCCGCACTTGCCATGGCCTGCCAGATGTTTGATCTAGAGTGCGAAGTGTACATGGTGAACGTCTCCTACCAGCAAAAACCTTATCGACGCATCATCATGGAGACCTATGGTGCAAGTGTCACTCCCAGCCCTTCGGAAAGAACAGCCTTTGGACGGTCGCTGCTCGAGAAGGACCCAAACAGCCTCGGTTCGCTTGGTATTGCAATTTCAGAAGCGGTGGAACGTGCCGCGACCTCCAAGGGTGAACTGAAATATTCTCTGGGTTCTGTTCTTGGTCCCGTGCTCATGCACCAGACCGTCATAGGTAAAGAAGCATTGAAACAGTTCGACAAAGCCGACGAGTACCCCGATGTGGTTATCGGCTGTGTAGGCGGCGGCAGCAATTTCGCCGGCCTTGCGTTTCCATTCATACGTGAGAACCTGAGAGACGGAAAGCGCACGCGCATCGTCGCCGTCGAACCGACCGCGTGCCCGACGCTAACCAAAGGCACATATACCTTTGATTACGGCGACACCGCCCAAATGGCACCGATCGTCAAGATGCACACACTGGGTCACAGCTTCGTGCCACCGGGGATCCATGCTGGTGGCCTGCGATATCACGGCATGGCACCACACATCTGCGCACTCTACGACGCTGGCGAGATTGAGGCCATCGCAGTTGGACAGTTAGAGACCTTTGAGGCTGCTCTCACCTTCGCGCGCGCCGAAGGTATCCTCCCCGCCCCCGAATCCTCACACGCGATCCGTGTCGCAATCGATGAGGCGCTGCGCTGTAAAGAAGAGGGTTCGGAGCAGGTCATCGTCTTCAACCTCTCTGGACACGGTCACTTTGACCTTTCAGCCTATGACTCGTATATGAAAGGGGAGTTGGTAAATTACGATTACCCCGAGGAGAACATAGAAGCTGCCATGGCTACACTCCCCGAGGTGCCCGTCTGAGACATTGCGCTCCTCCTTTTTTCGCAGGGGCAGGGACAGCACTGCTTTTACACCAAGGGGAGA
>JASFLN010000318.1:0-3252 GCA_050118075.1 Anaerolineales bacterium | reverse complement strand
GCAGGCGCTCTTTACGTTCATGGATCACGTCCATCGAATGCTAGTTTTTCTCATGCAGCCGTGTTTGATGAAAGGTCTTAGACATCCATGTCAGTGTGCGCTGTGCACGAAAACCGACCTCACGCAAAATCTCATCGGCAGCGCCTTGGGGGTATTCCAGCAGAAAACCCCATTGAGAGTGCTGCAAACCTTTCATTGCAGCTGACAACAGGGCTGCTTCAATCTTGCCGCGAAACTCTGGCTCCACGACGAGCAAAATGCGCAAGATACCGGGTTGACTGGAATAACGCAGGCTCGAACTACCGATTAATTGACCATCTTCGAACCACACCCAATGACGGTCGGGGCCTACTGAAAACCAACGTCGTGCTCCGCTCGGACGGAAAATCGTCGAGACGGTAGGGTAGGGCCAGATCACACCTTCCGGGTGAAGCCGTTTGGCGAGTGCCCATTGGCTTCGCCATTCTTCGGGATCACGCTTGCGAACTGGCCTGGTGTCGATCCCATCAAGCGCCTGTGGTGTGCGATGTGCGGCCCAGACTGTACGCGTTGTGGTCTTCGTAAAACCTTTGTGTTGGTAGAGCGTCAGTGCACGTTGATTGTCGGCGTCCACTTGCAGGATCAACTGCCGCGAGCCTTTGCGGCAAGCAAACTCAACGCTTGCATCGACCAATCGCCCGGCGATACCCTGACCCCGATGCTCAGGTGCTACTGCGACGTTTGCAATCACCCAGCGATGGCTGAAATGTTCCACCGGCAGCAAGCTCGCGTTCCCGATCACCTCGCCATCGATCTCCCAAACAAAGCCATATGGGTGTGCAGCCGGTGGCAGCAACCAGCGGCTGAGCAGCCACCCAAGCCAGCCAGCTTTTCCGAGCCAACGCATTTCCTGAATCATGCGTCGCCCTGAATCATCCAGTCGGGCTCCAAAAGCGGTCTCGATCAAATCAGCGAGCGCGGCCATATCCCGACGCGCATCGTAACGACGCAGGCCTTCTTCATTCCAGGAGCTGTTTGAGGCGATCGCGGCGGTCAAAATTATCCCTCTAATGCTTTGAAGAGACTCTCAGCCTCGTCGACACTGATCTTCCCCTCCTCAACCATCTTAAGGATCTTCAACCGCTCTTCATCTGTCGCTTCCTGCTTTCCAGCTCCCGCTCCCAGGTCGGTACCAGCCCAAGAGATGTTTGGGATGTTGAATTTGCCGATTTTTGCTTGAGCCTTCCTCGCTTTCAGTTCGGCCTGCTCGGTCTTGCGCTGAGCCCGACGTACAGCCCGACGAACGCGTTCCCCAATGCGGTCAGCATCGAAAGAGTCCATCCCGGCACCTAACGCGCTGAAGCGTGCTTCCATCTCTGCAAGCTTTGCGTCCACTTCGGTCAGGATGTCACCGACAAAATCTTCAGGAGCGCCCGTTTCGCGGGTACCCATCCTTACACTTAAATCCCCGCCGGCGATTAACTCAATCTCCTGATCGCCGTCTTCGATCACAATCTCATTTGAATCGTCGCGCTCAAGCCCGACTGGAAGATGCAGGTCACCACCTGCTTGAAGGTGCAGTTTCGCGGATACACCTTCCAATAATTGACAAGCCAGGTCTCCACCAGCACTCAACTCAATCGGCCCTTCGGCATCAAACCCAATTGTCGCCGAAATATCTCCACCCACACTAATCTTGGTCTTTGCGTGCAGGTTGCCCAAAATCAGATCGCCACCTACCGAACGAAGCTGCACCGCTCCACTCACATCCTGGATGACCGCGTCACCTCCCAGCACATCGACGGAGAGGTCCCCTGCTATACCTTTCACTTGCATGTCGCCACCAACCAACTCAAATGAAGCTGAACCCACACGCCGCAGGGCCAGATCGCCACCCACTTTTCGGATGAAGACTTCGGCTTCCATATCGGTGAGCCGGGCATCGCCACCCACATTCTCCGCTTGAACATGCGTATTTTGGGGAAGGAATACCAAACAACCGGAGCGGCAGGAGAGATGCAGCACACCATCCCGCTCTTCGAGCTTCAGCTTGCCATGGTCGGGCGCCTGCGCTTCCAGGCCGGTACCTTCACGTCCGGAAAGACGCAAATCGCCACCGACTGCTTCAATCTCTAACCGAGGGCTTTCACCAACCTCCAGGACCACTTTTTCCATTTCCGCCTCCCGCTTTATTCACTCTCTAGAAGCCGCATCGCTTCCTCCGAGCTTAACTTTCCGGTGGCCAGATCTTCAAGGATCTGGCGCCGCTCTTCTTCGTCGAGTCCTGCTGTCTCCGGGCCAACCTGGAAACCCATCCTGCGGATCACATCGGTCAACCGTGCACGTAAGGTTGGATAAGACATATCCAATTCAGGTTCCATACGGCTGAGTTTTCCTTCGCAACGCAGAAACGTTTCAACGAACTCCAACTGCTCGCTCGAAAGACGACCCAGACGGCCAATATCAAAATAACCCTCGATCGCTGTATCACAATTGCGGCAATGTAAACGCGTGACCGATAGCTGGTCGCGACACACAGGACAGGTCGTCAACATTTGATTCATTCAACACTCACCCTTATACGGTCAAACGGGAATCCTTCGACCGCGCATCCCGCTCCATTTAATCTTTCAAGGGACCCGGCCCAGCCGTCTTGCCCCAATATCCAATGAACATAAGAGTATTCCATGGGGTTCACCCTTAACACCAATAATTCAAATGCACCCTTTAAATTATTGGCATCAGGATACCATTAATGTTAATAATGTCAATATAAAGTTTAATATTCTTAACTATTGGTTCAATATTGTTGATATTTGGACTGGCCTATGCTGAAATCGTCCTGGATTTGGACTGTGAGCTGCTCTGAAAAGAGCCCTTTCCGGTTAGCCCGTCACATTGACATCAGGTTGCACATACATACTGTCTGCTCTTTGATACAATGGCTCAACACTTCGATATCCATCAACATGAGAGGCACACATGCCCAAGCTGTTTATCCCCGGCCCTACCGATGTCAATCCTGAGGTCCTCGAAGCACAGGCTCATCCAATGATCGGTCACCGCTCAAAGGAATGCGTCGATCTGATTGGACGCATTCATCCCAAGCTTCAGCAGGTCTTTTCCACTCAGGCGCGTGTTTTCATCTCGACTTCGTCTGGCACGGGGCTTCAAGAAGCTGCTATGCGTAACTGTGTTTCAGAGCACGTGCTGGTGGCTGTTTGCGGAGCCTTTGGTGAGCGCTGGTTTCAAGTCGCCGTGGATAACGGACTG
>JASFLN010000317.1:0-3253 GCA_050118075.1 Anaerolineales bacterium | reverse complement strand
CGGATCTTTTCAATAAGCGTCAGGTCTGGGGTCAATTTAGCTCCCGGGGTATATTTCAATAGTGAGGCGAAGATCGTATCAACCTCGGTCTCACCCGTCAAGAGGGCATCAAGATGCCCTCAGAGATTATATCCGGAGCCGGTGCATTCGTCTTGGTTTTAAGGCTAATCCCCGGTCAGTGTCTCGAGAAATTCCATGTTGGTGTCCGTTCGAGAGAAGCGCTGCAGCAGGGCTTCGGTCGCATTGACCACATCCATGCCTGACCCATTTGGTGGGTCGATCATATGGGAGAACATGCGCCTCAACAGCCAAACCCGCTGCGTGATATCGGGTCCCAGTAGAAGTTCCTCTCTTCGAGTGGATGAGCGATCGACATCGAAGGCGGGGAAGATCCGGCGTTCCTGGAGCTTCCTTGATAGGTGCAGCTCCATATTACCGGTTCCTTTGAATTCCTCATACACTACATCATCCATACGAGAGCCAGTATCGACAAGACAGGTGGCAATGATTGTCAGCGATCCCCCCTCTTCAATATTGCGCGCCGCGCCGAAAAACCGCTTGGGCGGATACAGCGCAGCCGGATCGATACCACCGGAGAGCGTCCTTCCTGAAGGCGTGACCATTAAGTTATAGGCTCGCGAGAGACGGGTGATCGAATCGAGCATGATGACGACATCACGTCCGCATTCCACTAACCGTTTAGCCCGTTCAAGCGCCATTTCTGCAGCTCGCACGTGAGAATTGACCGGTTCGTCAAACGTCGAGGCGATCACCTCGGCGTCGACTGAGCGGTCCATGTCGGTTACCTCCTCCGGACGCTCACCAATCAGTGCAACCATCAAATGAACATTGGGATACTTGGTCGAAATGGCATTGGCAACTTGCTTCAGGACAGTGGTCTTGCCGGCTTTAGGCGGCGAGACAATCAAGCCACGCTGCCCTTTCCCGATCGGCGCGATCAAGTTGATCATGCGCGTGGCTAACGTGTGGCGATCCGTCTCTAAATCAAAGCGCTCCTCTGGGAAGATCGGCGTCAATTCCTCAAAACGGGGACGATCCTTCGCTTCTTCAGGATCCATACCATTGATCGCCTCAACCCTGAGTAATCCAAAGTACTTTTCATTATCTTTAGGGGGGCGGATCTGACCAATGACCATGTCGCCGGTCCGCAAACCAAAACGTCGAATCTGGGACTGAGAGACATAGATATCGTTGCGACCGGGCAGATAATGGTCTGCCCGCAGGAAACCCATGCCCTCGTTCATGATCTCAAGCACGCCGCCGCGCAGTTCAAGCCCCCGTCGCTCGGCATCTGCCTGCATGATATTCAGGACAAGGTCTTCTTTTTTCATGCGTGAGGCGCCTGCCACTTCGTATTCTTTTGATAATTCGCGCAACTCCGACAGAGTCATCGCCTCAAGTTGTGCAATATTCATAATTTGTCTCCAAAGGAGGGTTGAATGTGATAATGTCGATTAAGCTACCCGCTTCAATTGCTTCTAATCAAGGATCGGTCACCCGGACGCGGTAAATTGCTCGAGGAACAAAAACTCATACTTCTAAACTGGAATGCTCGATGGGGAGGCTTCGCTAAAAACCAGTGCCAATAACGACTGCATTATAGCATGCAGCAATGCGTCCTGCAAACCATATCCCGCTAGCCTATCGGTCCTAATCCACACCGAATCTTATGAATTCGCATGAACCAGTTTTCCGCCAACGTACCCGCTGATGAGCTGAAGCCACCCCAGTTGGATCATAAATATCTCAGCGATGACAACCCCAATCCACACTTTATGCCCAATCGTTTGCGCCTGTCCCTCGAGGGTGTCAGCCAACAACGTCATCCGCTCCACGAGGGGTGAGATTGACAATGACATGCTTCTCAACGAGGCAGACATTTTTCCAATCTCGTCAATAACTTCGTTCAGTTCCGGTTCAACATCGTCAACCGCCTGGTTAAATTTCCCGGTTTTTTCAGCGACAGAAATCAAACCCTCAGGCATCGGTACAAGGCTTTCTGCTACATCCTGCAGTGCTTCATCCAACGGTTGTTCAGGAGAATAGTTGACCCCGGTGAGAAATCGTATCGAACTGAGCGCACGCAGCACCTGGTCCATCGCCCGAGCACCAGATTGCGCCGAATCAAGCCCGCGTTGTGTAGCAATGATCACGCTCGGAAGGTCTTCCCCCAGAAGAGCCTGAACCGACTCAAGTAAAGGTCCGATCTCTTCAAGATTATTCTGAGCCTGCTCTAATGCCGAGCTGGAGGTATTTAGGGCGGTTGATGTTTGAAGAATCGTATCCTGAGCAGATCCTACGATCTGAGCTAACTCTTCAACGAGATCACTCGCTGAAATAAAAGCCACCTCAGCCACATCGATAACGCTTCCGGCGAGCATAGGAAGGGCAAGCATGCTGATCAAAATCAGAATCGCGGCTAGTGCGCTCCACACCGTAAGCGCGCGACCAAGCAGATATCCAGATCGTCCTTTAAAAAGAGATTTCATACCGGATTGATCCCGCCAGATCTCCAGGCGAGTCCCACTCAGCCTATACGATCGTACTGGATCTCGCTGACCTCCATCAAAGCTTCCCAATTATGATTGGCGATAATTTCCCTGACCGTTCCGGTTTTCGAACGCATCACCAAACTATGTGTGCTGGCACCGTTGCTGTAATATTTCACACCTTCGACGAGTTCACCATCGGTGATGCCGGTGATCGAGAAGAAGATGTCATCCCCCGATACCAGATCATCGGTGGTAAGTATGCGATCCAGATCATATCCGGCATCGTTCGCTTTCTTCGCTTCCTCATCATTCCTGGGGTAGAGCCTACCCTGGATTTCGCCACCCATGCACTTTATCGCACAGGCGGCCAGCACACCTTCGGGTGTACCACCAACACCAACGAGCATATCGATCCCCGTTTCAGGTCTGGCGGTCATGATTGCCCCGGCCACATCACCGTCGGTGATCAGCCGGATGCGGGCACCGGTCTCACGCACTTGATGGATAAGCTCGGCATGGCGATCGCGCTCCAGAATGATGACCGTCAGGTCATCGATGTCACTGCCTTTGGCTTTTGCCAGTGATTTGATGTTGTCCTCAATGGGCGCATCCAGGTCGATATGTCCAACTCCGTACTCTCCGACGGCGATCTTCCGCATATACACAATAGGACCAGGATTAAACATCGATCCCCGCTCAGCCAGCGCGATCGTCGCAACCGAATTGGGCCGGCCTTCTGC
>JASFLN010000316.1:0-3253 GCA_050118075.1 Anaerolineales bacterium | reverse complement strand
GATGCTGAATCCCATGCCGGCGAACAGTCTTCCAGGCCTGTTCAACCGCCTCGATCTCATGGCGCGACTCAGGATATTCCCCGTATCGCACCCTCAAATATGAGCGTGTGATCAGCATTAATTCTTTGTGACAATCAGGAAAGACAACCTGCAGTTCCGATAGAAATTCTAAGGGCGTCTCTGCTTGCTCACGCGCTTTGCCCAACCGGGCACTTTCACGTAGTAGCTGGCGATATATCTGGCGAATTCGCGCCGCAGCAATCACACGAGAGAGAGGTATAAGCTGCGATAATGCCTCGAGACCGGAGCGTGTACCTCCACGTAAAAATGCTTTAAGCAGCTCTGAGAACGTCGAGCCCAAAGATTCTGACTGCTGCTCATCGGGATTTCGCCAAAGCCGTGCTGCCCTGGCCCTCTTCAATGCGTTGTATCCCAACAACAAGACCAACAGAACCCCCAGAGTTGGGAGGACTATTCCCAATATTTCGTTCAGTCGATCTGCAAATGGAAAGGGTTGCGTATCTTGCGCCGCTTCTTGCATCATCGATTGGATCTCGGTAATGGTCGGTGCAATTTCTTGCTCTAGCGTAGCAGCAAATGGTTTCAGACGAAGCAAGAAACGTTCGACCAGATCAAGTATGATGACAAATACCGGCCCAAAAACCACGATGACGATCCATGAGGAGACGATCCCGAATATCGTAATAATCCGATTAAAAGCCACTGCAATCGGTTCACCGAGTGCAAATGTCAGTGCGAATGAAAGCAAGATCAACGCGGCTGCGCAAAGGACGAATACAACGAAGAATGAACGGTTAAACGGTATCCAAGCTCCGCCTCTCTTGAACCCAATTGACGAGATGCGTGCGCCTCCAATTGCCAATAATCCGGAGAACAAAAACAGGAATATTTCCGGAACAGGAACCTGATAGCCCATGTTGGTTGCTGCAAAACCCAATACGATCATGAGGATTGTGCTGTTGCGCATTCTGCGACTGACAGCCAGCATACCCGTCCAATGATTGGACAGCTTAAGGCCTATCTGCCAGAAATAAATCACAATCAAGCTGCTCAAGAACTCGGGTGTGAACAGAAAATTCACCTGGAACATCCTTGAAATATAACGTTCAAATCGAAGGTAATATGCGATTTGAAGGCTTGGGTACAGGATTGCAGGTAAGAACCCGATCAATATGAGCAGCCAGATGCCCACTAAAGCGCGTTTAACATCATCTCGAAGATGCAGCGCTGACAAGCCGACCATCCACAGGTAGGTCAAGAAAATACTGCTGGCCAGATAGACTAAGGCCGCATAATTGGATGGTCCCTTCTCAAGAGCCCCGACAATCCGGAGCGCGACAACCCCCCAACTGGCGTTCATGAATGCCAGAGCGAAAACTGTTAGCAACTGCCAAACGGGCAGATCTGCTAAACGCGGCATCCTTCCAACGCGGATATTTCCTTCACCTGCGTGCTGCTCAAGCATTGTTTATAAAATCTGCTTCCTTTTCACTTAACTCATGCTCCTTGAATGGACGATGCAGCACTGTAATTTCTGGCATGAATTCCGGAGCCTCTTCCGCCAATGATAAAAGCGTTATCCTTCGGTTATGTTGTCGGATGCGCTGTAGGCTTTCAATCAGTCCTGGTGTGGTTACCGCAGAGACAACCAGCAAGCTCGCGCCGTAAGGTATTGTTGGCATCTCATGCACCAAAAAGCTATCGAAGGGCACCATCACCATGGGAGTAATTCCAGCTAATGCTCCCAGCAGATAACCCAATTGTTTGGGCGAACGACTGGGAAGTATTTTCAATGGGCGATCCGCATGCGCTAAACAACCATTGGATAGCAAACCGACTTGATAGCCTGCCTGAACACTTTCATATATCACTGACGCCGACACACTGATCAAGTGTTCGAGCAGTTCAGGATATACACCCTCCCAATGCCGCTCAAAGGTGCTTGTGTTGATGCAAACCACTGTTACACGTGCCGAGGTCGGTTGGTACACTTTGACCTGCAGTTCACCCGTACGCGCCGTGGCAGGCCAATGCACATGACGGAAGCTGTCTTCCGAACGATATTCCCTGACCCCCATGGGCATCGTCGGGTCCTCAAATATCCGTCGTTCTGACTTACGGTCTCCAAACGGATCATCCGCAGGCAGCTCTAACTTCTCCATAGGTATGAGACGCGGAAAAACGGTTAGATAATCGCTGTTATCGATCTCTTTGGTTTGCTCATACATCCCGAAAAGATCCCCCGACTGTAGACGTGTAGGCCCAATTCGATAGACTCCTCGCTCGCGAAAACGCAGCATATATTCACGACAAGCCCTGTCAAACCAACGCAGGTTGAAAACATTGGTAAGCACACCCTGATCAGGTAGATGGGATGGCGCTAGAACCTCTTCATCTTCAGGTCCAACCGCCTTCGGCCAGGGATCTTCAGATTTCAACCAGGAAAGAGGAAGCAGTTTGTTATTCTCAATCTCCAAGCGCACCGAGACAGTCTCATCGGGGAAAGCTCTCCGAAAGTGCAGCTTGCGTCGGTAGACAACCGCATGTAATGCGCGATCCCGCCACCAAGACATAATCAGAATGAGTATTGCAACGGTGGCAGAAATGGTCCTCAAGAACCTGACGTCAAACATCGCTCCGATCAGGAAAATCAATGTCAGGAAAGGAATCCAGCGCTCCGGTGACATCTTATCCCTCGACCGGGACAGGAACCGAATCGACGAGGTCGGCCACGAGCTCTTCAGGTTGGCGCCCGCGCAGTTGGGCCTGTGGGGAGATCATCAAGCGATGGGTTATCACAGCAGGCGCCATGGTTTTGACATCATCTGGCAGCACATACTTGCGGTCTTGAATAGCCGCCCAAGCCTGGGCGGATTGGTATAGCGAAAGGGTTGCGCGCGGGCTGGCTCCCAGCTCCACCTCCGGATGACGGCGAGTCGCGCGAGCCACCTGCACGATGTAATTACGTATCGAGTCTTCCACTCGTATCTGCTTACGAGCTTCAATCTGTTCAACGACTTCTTCCGGTGAGGTCACCGCTTCGAGTGTTTCGAGGGGCTCAGATGCCCGGAAGCGCTCAAGAATAGCATTCTCCTCAGCTTCATCCGGATAACCGATCTCGACCCGCAGTAGGAAGCGGTCGATCTGTGCTTCTGGAAGTGGAAAAGTACCTTCCAGCTCGACAGGATTCTGTGTCGCCATGACAAGAAAGGGTCGGGGTTGGCCGCGCGTG